>JAFMIT010000109.1 GCA_017853815.1 Actinomycetota bacterium | reverse complement strand
CCGCAATAGCGAGCCGTCCATCGCGACGCGTCGATTCGCGCGCCCGTGTTGAACTCGTCAGACCATAAAAGGTTCTGCACAGTGAAACCAGGAATGACTGGCGTCTCAATCGACGGATCCACCGGCACTGCGGGCGCGGTCACATACGAACGCGACAGAGTCACCACACGACCCGCCTTGGACACTTGTCGAAGTCGGAAGGAATAGCGCGTCGCAGCTTTGAGCCCCGTCACAACAATCGGCGACTTCGTGGTCGCCCGCCATGACTTGCCACCGTTGATGGAGTACTGGACCAGCTTGATGCGGGACTTGTATGCGGAATCGAGTTTGTAATTCACGACCAACTTGGTGGGTTGAGAAACCACAGCAGAAACGATTACTGGCGCTAGCGGGCGTATCGCGGCACGAGGGGTCGCAGCCAGCGACGGCATGGTCGCGAGCGATGCAAGAACTGACAAAACAACTAGCCCAACAAACGCGCGTTTCACTTCAACCTATTTCTCGAATTGGCGCCAACGCACATTGGCTTATCCGCGAGTATACGCAGCGAAAACTTAAAGGAACTTCAAGTTTTCGAGATGAATTGGTTGAGAATTCCAGCCATTACCCCAGCCGCCTGGCAATTCATAATCGAATGCCACACGATCTCCACGCCCAAGTCCAATGAGTCGGATTGTCTGGCCCCAATTAACTGACGCGTAATCAATCAGATAGCTGTCGCCGTCTTGGTAAATACTCGAACAAATCGGACTGTAGATGTTTTGGTCGTGCTCAAACGACCATGTCATCGTCGCCATTCGTTTCTCGAGATCAATCGTGTAACGACGCGGCGCTGCATATCCACGACTCAAACCACCCATCGTCGGTTGATTAAAGCTCTGCGTGCCATTGTCAAACAGCATCAGCTCACCTTGTGCCGTAATCGAGACCGCATGTTGGCCGATGGGCGGCTCAGTGTTCGGCGTTAAGTACGACAGCGCGTACTTACGCAGCGACTTAAAGCTGTACCAATACTTCGTGACGTCACCAAAGATCCATTTGATCTTCTGTGTCTCATAATCGACACCAATCACAAAGTTTTCTCGCGAAGACACCACCAACGTGTCCTGAGCGCGCCAGTATGTAGCCGAGTTGTTGTGGAACCAATCCGAATCGCGGCGCACAAAGCCGCTCGGATCTTCCCCGCCCTCACGAATGGCATCTTCGATAATTTGGTTGAAATCGAAAGTCTTCAACACATTGCCAGCGAAGTCGACTTCGATAATCGCGCTTTCGACGTCAGTGGTGCGATCGACTTCGAGCAGAATGCCGTTCTTGCCAAGGTCATAATTGTGATGGCCGATGTACGTCACATGATCTGACTCGTAGTAATTCTTGAGTGGCACAGCTGTGCCATCAAGTTCCATGCGCAGCAACGTCTGGCCGGACCCAAAGTAGACGCCGTTGTCATGGAACAACGATGCCTGTGATGGACCATAGCCAGGTACCTCGCCGACCCAGCGCAGTTCGCCGTCAGTATCCATCATGGTCGGGGAATAGCCAACATCCCAGTTCTTCAACATCATGTAGCTGTAATTCAGCGCGACCGAATTGCTCCGTGCCTGATATTTGTTGGGATTGAGATAGCGACCGTCGACCCATGCCTGCGTGGTGATATCCGTCGTCAGATGAACAGTGCGACTCTCCTGAGTCTTCATTTTGTCCAACGACGTGCGCGTGAGGACTTCGGAAAACTCCTGCAGGGTGTGATGATTTATGACATCAATGTGCACACGGTTGGTGCGTCCCTGATACAGGCCAAACACTGGCACCGTGAGGTCCGTCTGGCCTGCGTAATACCCACGTGACGTCAAGTACTCGCGACTAAACGTCGCCTGTACCGGCATCGCCAGGCCGCCGTCTTTGGTCTCAATCAGAAACCGCGCGAAGCGAAAAGTCGCGGGGTCAATTCCTTCAATGTGAACCCGACCCGTGAAATATGTCGCCTCAACAGAATCAATCGCCGGCGCAATCGCCGCTTGGGATGGATTGGGCGCAACCACACCTAGAACAAAAGCCCCCGAAATCAGCATCGCCCAACGGCGTTTGAATTTCATAAGGCGAACCTAACCTGCGTACTAACGTTCAGCCAGAGTTCTTGGAGTTGTGTTGATAGATCTTTCGCGCGTGCAGATTCAGGCTGCAACTGCGACCGAGTTGTCCACAGTGGTTGGCCGGGCAGCGGCTAAAACCCGCGCATCTCTTCCAAAATTCTCTTCACAGTTCTAGCGTCTGCTCATGCGGAAATTGATTTTCACCGTATGTGCCGCTGTGATTGCAGCGGGTTTTCAGATGTCGCTTCCCGCTCAGGCGGTCAACCCTTCTGGGCGCGCATGCACCAAAGTGGGAGCACTCACCGTCTATTCGGGCAAGAAGTTCACGTGCGTGAAGTCAGGCACCAAGAAAGTCTGGAACAAGGGAACCGTCTGTTCGGATCCGAGTCGCGCCCTCTGGGTCAACGGGAAGAAATATGTTTGCCGCTGGAATGGCACACGCATGATTTGGCGCCTTCCCGAAGTCGTCACTCCGACCCCTACGCCATCGACATCCACCCCAACACCGCCACCCACTACTCCGCCGGCCATCGACATTCCGTCTGACGGCACGACAGTGTCAAATACATCCCTCAACAACAAGGTTCTGATGGGTTATCAAGCCTGGTTTGAATGTCGCGGAACGTACCCAAATCTCGATACCTGGATTCACTGGTTCGACCCGTTCACTGGCTCCGCTGCCGCAAACCTCACTGTTGACTTGTGGCCCGACATGACTGAGTACACATCCACCGAGCGCTGTGCCACGTCGATGAAAACCTCTGCCGGCAACACTTTCTATGCGTACTCAAGTTCAAACAACACGGTCATCCAGCGGCACTTCTCGTGGATGCAAAAATACAAAATCGACGGCGTTGCGTTGCAAGCCTTCGTGACAAATCTGAACGACGCGACATTTGGTCCTCGTCAAGATCTCATCATTAATCGTGTGTCTGCGGCAGCTCAAAAGTACGGTCGCGTCTTTTACATCGAATATGACATGAGTTCACAACTCACCAGCACTCAGCTCGTCAACATCATCAAAGCGGACTGGAAAAAGCGAGTTGATGCCGGGATCACAACCACAAGCGCTTATCTCCATGACGGTGGCAAACCCGTCGTCGAAATTTGGGGGGCAGGCATACCGGGCGGCAACAATCTGACTGCCGCCGATCTCGTCGTACTCCAGGACTTTTTCCGAAACAATCCGGATCCCAAATATCGCGCCACTTTGATTGGCGGAATTGGTTCTTTCTGGCGAACTGGCACCGGTGATGCCCAGCCCGGCGCGGACTGGGCTGCTGCCTACCGCGGTTTTGACGTCATCAATCCATGGGCAGTCGGTCGATTTGGTTCCACGTACCCGTCTGAAGGTCAGTGGTATCTCGACAACGTGATTGCACCTGACCTTGCCGAGACGACATCGCTCGGCATCCGTTACATGCCCGTGCTGTGGCCAGGCTTCACGTGGAAGAACCTCATGGATCATCGGTCCCAATCGGCGCCTTCAAATCAAATTCCTCGCCGCTGCGGTGCTTTCTTCTGGCAACAGGCAATCAACGCCCTCTCAGCGGGCGCTGCAATCATCCAAATTGCCATGTTCGACGAAGTGGACGAAGGCACCGCCATGATGAAGCTCGCGCCAGTGGCCGACGACTTGCCCGTCGGTGCGAATTTGGTGCCACTCAACATTGACGGATGCTCACTCGATTCAGACTTCTATCTGCGCATGGCAGCTGCGGT
Organism: Actinomycetota bacterium; assembly: GCA_017853815.1. Classification (GTDB taxonomy): domain Bacteria; phylum Actinomycetota; class Actinomycetes; order S36-B12; family UBA5976; genus JAFMIT01. The sequence continues at coordinate 1,266 of JAFMIT010000109.1, read as the reverse complement.
CGGCGAGAAGTTGAAAGCTGGTGCGCCGTTCAGTCGGAGTCTTCCGATTGAGCTTCGACCCACCGAAAGCCTCAACGGTCTCGACTTCAGTCTCGGACTGCCGAACCCAGCTTGACGCGAGCTAAATCAGCCCCGCATCAAGTCCCGCGAGAACCTGCTGTGCCCGCACGGCCAATTCTTCGCGATCGCTCAAGCGATTAAGACCCGCGTACTGCTGGCTCATGCGGTGATTCTTGATGAACGTCTCGCGATGTCTTTCGAGAAAATCCCAATACAGCGTGGTGAACGGACACGCGTTGTCACCCACGCGCAGGCTCGGGTCATACGCGCAGCCTTTGCAGAACTGGGTCATGCGTTTGAGATACGCGCCGCCTGCCGCATACGGCTTGGTCATGAGCTCGCCACCGTCTGCGTGCACCGCCATGCCGATGACATTCGGCACCATCACCCAATCTGACGCGTCAATAAACTGCTCACGCATCCAGTCGAGAAACTCCTGCGGGTTTGTGCCCGTGATCAGCGCAAGATTGCTCAAGATCATCAACCGCGGAATGTGGTGCACCCACGCCCGCGCCTCCACGTCCGCGACAACGCCACCGACGCACGCCATCTTGGTCTTGGTTGAATCCCTAAACACCGGCAACAACGGCCTATGCGCACCTAGATGATTGCGCTCGCGATAGTCCTCGCCAAGGAACCAATACATTCCATTGATGTATTCACGCCAACCGATAATCTGGCGTACGAACGCTTCGACCGACTCAATCGGCGCCCGACCTTTGCGATACGCCGCCAGCGCTGCATCAACGCACTCGCTCGCATGGAGCAGTCCGTTGTTCAGATAGGGACTCAAGAGGGAGTGATGCAGTGCCCAGTTGTCTTTCGCCACCGCATCTTCATACGGACCAAAACCTGCGAGGTGGTTCTCAACAAAATACTGAAGCTGCGCAAGTGCGCCTGCCCGAGTGGTTGCCCAGGTAGTAGTCGGCGCGTAGCCGAGCTGCTCGCCAACCTCGAGATCAATGGCGTCGCGTGCGTGCTCTAGATACGGTGGCCATTCATAGTTTTTCGGCGGTGGCAGTCGGTTGTCGGCGTCGAAATTCCACCGACCACCTTCTGGCTCCGCACCCGCCATCAGGATCCCAAGCCGCACGCGCTGCGCCCGATAAAAGTTCTCCATGACGTACGACTTCTGCCGGCCTGCCCACAACGCAAAGTCCGCCCGACTCGTTAAGAAGAAGTCGTTCTCAACGAACGAAACTCCGG
>JAFMIT010000108.1 GCA_017853815.1 Actinomycetota bacterium | reverse complement strand
CAATCGCATCAAGCGGCACGTAATGAACCATCAGTCTCAGCCTTCGCCCATCAGGTCCGCACATGCAGCGCGGAATAGTTCTGTATGACGATCAACATCCGATGCCTTGGTATCGCGGCACATCAGCGCCATGTTGTGGAAAGGCGTAATCAGCACACCTCGGTTCGCGGTGTACAAATGAAAATACTCTTCAAGCTCCGCATCGCCTGTCACCGCTGACTCGCTGCCCGACATTGGCGCGGGCGACACGAAGCGATACTCCGCACGCGCACCGAGCTGCGTGCACGTCCACGGCAAATCGAATTCCGCAATCGCCGCCTCGACACCTTCGCGGAACTTTGTCGCAAGCTCAATCATCGCGGGCCACGTGTCATCCGTCAGCACTGACTCCAGCGTCGCTTTCATCGCCGCCACGGACATCGCATTGCCTGCGAGCGTGCCACCGACGCCACCAACATCCACGATGTCAGCGTCTTCGTGTACACCAATTCTTCGCGCCACGTCTTCGGTGATGCCATACGTCCCTGACGGAATGCCGCCACCGATTGCCTTGCCAATAATGAAAATGTCCGGCCGCAATCCCCAAGCCTGAGTTGCTCCGCCAGGGCCAGTGCTGATGGTGTGCGTTTCATCAATCATCAGCAGCGTGCCAGTTTCGTCACACGCGGCGCGAAGTTCTTCCATAAAACCTGGGCGCGGTAACACGATGCCAATGTTTGTCATCGCGGGTTCGGTGAGCACCGCTGCTACATCGCCATGCGCCAATTCGCGACGCACCGCGTCGATGTCATTGAACTCAACCACTCGCGTCGTGAGATCGAGCGGAACAGGCGGTGCCACATTGCCGGGCCGCGACACGGCCACACCGTCAGGACCTGGGACTGCGAACGTCTCATCGACAGAACCGTGATACGCGTAAGCAAAGACAAGAATTTTCGAGCGACCGGTTGCGAGTCGTGCAAGGCGCACAGCCCAACGATTGGCATCGGTGGCCGACAACGTGAACGACCACAGCGGCAATCCGAACCGTCGCTGCAACTCGGCGCCCACCCACTGCGCTTCTTCGGTCGGCAGCATCGTCGTGATGCCACCAAGTTCACCCAGCCGGCGCTGCACGGCCGCAACGGTCTCAGCAGGGCTGTGACCTGTCATCGCCCCGGTGTCACCGAGTGCGAAGTCGATCAACTCATGGCCATCGATGTCGACGATGCGATTGCCGTGCGCCCGATCAAGGTAGATCGGAAAGCCGCCAGACCATTTGTTCATCCAGGTCATGGGCACGCGACCAAAAAGATTGTCGGCGGCATCGAAAGCTGCGCGGGACTTGGGATTTTGAGCTGAGTACAACTCTCGCTCACGCTCAATCAGAGCGCTTAATCGTTCACGATTTACTGTGGTCACTGTCGTGTGCTTTCGTTACGGCGAGTGGCAATCGTGTCACGCTTAAAAATCCATAGTCAAGCGGCAAAAGTCACATTACAAATCGTGAGTCCGGCCAGACAGAAAAGCGAACTAAATGTTCGACATGCTCGCAAAGCGTGAGCGGTGACCTTGGAATGCGACCGCAATGTCCTGGGTCTGACCGTTACGGTGCTTAGCCACAATCAGATCTGCTTCGCCGGCACGCGGTGAATCCTTGTTGTACGCCTCTTCGCGATGAATCAAGATGACCATGTCCGCGTCCTGCTCGAGCGAACCTGATTCACGAAGATCCGACAACATTGGGCGCTTGTCTGTGCGCGTCTCTGGTCCACGGTTGAGCTGTGACAAAGCAACAACCGGAATATCAAGTTCTTTAGCCAGCAACTTCATCTGACGTGAAAACTCAGACACTTCTTGTTGGCGGCTTTCGACTTTTTTGCCTGACGACATCAGCTGGATGTAGTCGACGACAATCATGCGCACATCGTGACGCTGCTTCAGGCGGCGAGCTTTTGCGCGAATTTCCATCATCGTCAAGTTCGGCGAATCATCGAGGAACAACGGCTTGTTGGCGAGTTCGCCCATCTGCCGCGCGAGAGTCTTCCATTGGTTTTCATTCAACTTGCCCGAGCGAATCTGGCCAAGGTCAATCGACGTCTCAGCCGACAACAAGCGCATCATGATTTCGCTCGTCGACATTTCGAGCGAGAAGAAAGCTGCCGGCAACGAATGTTTGATCGCCGCTGCGCGCGCAAAGTCCAAAGCCAACGTCGACTTACCCATACCTGGACGCGCGGCCACAATGATCAACTGGCCGGGATGGAAACCATGCGTCAATCGGTCAAGATCGTGGAAACCAGTCGGCACGCCACTCATGCCTTCAGGGCGTGACGCGAACGCTTCGATTTCGAGGAGCACGCCTTCCATCAAGTCTTTGAGAGGTTTGTAATCCTCTGACGCACGCTTCTCCGTGACTTCAAAAATCTCTTGTTGTGCGCGATCGACAACGTCATCGACTTCGCCAGTTCCTGCATAACCCATCTGCACAATGCGCGTGCCCGCCTCGACCAGACGACGCATCACTGCACGTTCGCGAACAATGCTCGCGTAGTAGTCAGCGTTGGCAGCTGTCGGCACACCTGCGACCAACGTATGCAGATACGCAGCACCGCCGACTTTGCCGAGCTCGCCGCGGCGAGTGAGTTCCGCTGCAATCGTCACTGCGTCTGCAGGACTGTCATGAACGTAATGTTCAAGAATCGCGTCGTAGATCAACTGATGCGCAGGCCGATAGAAATCCTGTGATCGAACAATCTCGACTGCATCAGAGATCGCGTCCTTAGACAACAACATCGCACCGAGAACGCTGGCCTCGGCGGCAATATCCTGGGGAGGTGTGCGTTCGCCGGAGCTCGATGGCTCCTGCATCGATGCCAGTTCAAAAACGCTCACGGTGAACCTCCCTGTCTTCCCTGCGCAGTTGTAGTCCTGAGTACTGACAACACCTAGCACCCCTGTGGACAGACTTGGGGATAAGGGGTGGAGAACCTGTGGAGACACGCCGTAAATCGGGTGCAGACCTGTGGATGGCTTGTGTATCGCGGCGGGCTCAGCTGCCCTGATCCCTCACGAAAGTTATCCACTGACTGGGGATAAGAAGTTTTTGGAAAGTTCTCACATTGCGAGAAACCTGCGCGACCAACGCGCGCAGCCAAAACTTACAGAGAGCGACCGTTCAGGGTCTCGAGGAGCTTGGTGCCCACAAACACCCGGACGCTGTACGCACCCTTGGCAGGAACCTTGACAGTCAGCACCACACGATTGTTGCTTCCGACAATTCCTGAGTACGACTTGTCGCCGATCTTTGCGCTCACCACGGCACCTGCACGGACACCCGACACCGTCACATAGTTAGACGAACCAGCGGCCGAGCGCGCGCGGAGCAGCGATGCGTCAGCGACATACAGGGTCGTGCTCGCACGTTCTGCGCGGTTGTACGCCGCGGCAATGTGCACGCCAGAGGTCGGCGCTACGAAACTAAAGACGGCGATGCCATTCGAGCCCGCATTCTTGGACTTCTGCTCATCTTCGAAGTTCATACGCACAGACGTCCCAGGCTTGGCATGGCGGACGATGAACTCCACACGGTTGCCGTTCTCACCATTAGTGAATGACTTCACGTTGACCGTCAGCGACTGGCCAGGTGGATACGCCTGCGCGGGCCGGGCGAAGCCGACGACCGCGAGGGTCAGAATGAGCAAGGCGACGAGACCGTCGATCAACTTGCGAGGTGTGCGTGCCACGTGAACTGCTCCCAGCTGAGTCCCCGAATATTCCCTTGGGCGAAAAGTAAAGGAAACCTAAAGATGTTCGCCACCCGTAATTCCCAAGGAATAGCCCCAAACAGGGCAGTAACGGTTAAAAGTGAGTTAACAACCGTCCAAGACGCCCGAAAAGGGTCATTCGACTTAAACGGCGATCGCCGTGTAATTCATCTCGAATCCTGCATTGCAGAACACTCGAATCGAGTAGTTGCCGGTTCGAGGGACTGGGAAATACACCGAAGCTCCATAGGTTCGATTCACCACTGCGTTGTAATTCTTGCCAGCAACAACGACCGTCAGGACCGTGCCGGGTTTTGCACTCGAGATTGAGATCCAGTTCTGCGTACCCGCTGGAGCTGAGTACCGACCGAGATGGAATCTTTCGATGTACTGACGTGCTGTCACCCGCGCGCCACCACTCGTCGCAGCCGCGACGTGGACGCCTGACAGCGGCGAGATGAAGGAGAACACGGCGACTCCCGACGTGTTCGCTGCCAGCGACTTATGCACATCTTCAAAAACGACATTGACTTGAGCATGCGGAGCCGCATGGCGAACCACGAATTCGATTCGGTGCGTCGGGTGCGTCGACACAACAGAGCGCACGTTCAGGGTCAATCCAGTACCAGGCGGATACGCATTCGCGTTCGACACCACGCCAACCATGGTCATTGCACTCACGCCCACAGCAACAATCACATTGCGGAAGATTCGATTTGGCTTGCGCATCTGAACCACCACCTCAAAAGTTTCTGAGGTCAGGTTACGTTTCGCGCGCGCCGGCTACCTAGAGGAAAAAGTCCTACCAGCGGTGAAGCGTTACTTTGAATCTAAACGCAGCGCAGCAAACTGCTGTGAGTTGACGAACACCAGCACTGTGTAGCGACCCTTCGCAGGCGTCGGGAAGTTAATGGTCACTGTGTTGCTACCTGCGCCCACACCTGTGTAGGTCTGGCTACCGACCACCACACTCAACAGTGATCCCGGCTGCGTGAACTGCACCTTTACTGAATTCGACGAGCCAGGACTTGCCGATGACTTTGTCAAAGAAATCTTCGGTGCGTACACGGTCGTCGTTGCAGTCGCCGATGCATTCTGAGCTTTCGCCAGCCACGCACCCGTGCCACCAGTCTTGAGAGTTACGACTGCGACACCTGAACCGTTCGCAGTCACCGACTTCGTCAACTTGCCGTACGTGAACTTCACCGACGTGAAAGGCGTGGCATAACTCGCAGTGAACGTGACGTTTTCACTCGAGGTTACGTGGGTCTTGTTTGATGTCAAGGTCAGAGAAGAACCGGGTGGGTATGCAGACGAAGGTTTGGCCACCACCAACACCAGCACCGCTACCAGCGCGACGCCCACTAACGCGTCGATTATTTTTCGAAGATTACTTC
>JAFMIT010000107.1 GCA_017853815.1 Actinomycetota bacterium | reverse complement strand
GCCACCATTGGCACCGAGTCCATGTATGCATCTGCAATAGGAGTAACGAGATTGGTAGCACCCGGGCCGGACGTTGCCATGCATACGCCTACGCGGCCGCTTGCGAGGGCATAGCCCTGAGCCGCATGGCCTGCGCCTTGTTCGTGGCGAACCAGAATGTGGCGAATCTGCGTGCTATCCATAAGTGGGTCGTACGCGGGAAGAATCGCGCCGCCTGGAATACCAAACATGTCGGTTACGCCGGCATGCTCGAGTGAGCGCACGAGGCTTTGGGCGCCTGTGATCTGCTCTGTCATCTCATCATCCTTTTGTCGTGGATCTCGTGCCGTGAGGCTCGTCGTGGTTTCAGTTCGACGCCTGCTCTGCTATCCGCACTAAAAAACCCCCCGGCCTTTCGGCTTCGGAGGGTGCGCGCGGTGGACGCTTGAGCAGTCGCCGCGCGCTAAATAACTACTACGAGAATCGTGGTCACGGGCGGGAGCGTAACTGCTCTACGCCGGTTTGTCATCGGCGACGGAAAAATCTGTTGGGTGACGCGGGTCACGGGTTGAGACAGAGTTCTCGAAATGTGAGACATGCGTGTGGGTGGATGGCGGAAATCTGGTCTGGAAATGACTCGTCGCCCGGGCCTGTGGATAGGTGCGGACGACGAGCGCGGTTTTGTGGGTTGTTAGTCGCAGACTGCTCCGCGAGAGGCACTTCCGACCAACTTGGCGTACTTGTACAGGACGCCACTGTGGTAGCGAGGAGGAAGCGGCTGCCAGTTTGCACGGCGGGCAGCCAGCTCGGCCTCATCGACAAGGAGGTCAAGCGTGCGATTAGGAATATCAATGCGGACAAGGTCGCCATTTTGGACGAGCCCAATCGGACCGCCGTCAGCTGCTTCTGGTGCGACGTGTCCGACGCAGAGGCCAGTGGTGCCGCCAGAGAATCGACCGTCGGTGATGAGGAGCACGTCTTTGCCAAGGCCCGCGCCCTTAATGGCGCCGGTGATCATCAACATTTCGCGCATACCTGGACCGCCCTTAGGGCCTTCCCAACGAATGATGACGACGTCACCCTTTTGGATGTCGCCGCTCTCGAGAGCATCCATGGCGGTGCGTTCGCGATCGAACACTTTGGCTGGGCCTTCAAACACATCTACTGGAATGCCAGCGCTCTTCACCACAGCGCCTTCGGGAGCGAGAGAGCCACCGAGAATCGTGATGCCGCCGACGCTGCCAATAGCGTTCTCAACAGCGTGAAGGATCTGGCCATCGGGATCAGGTGAATTAATCTCTTCGAGATTTTCTTTCATCGTCTTACCTGTGACTGTCAGGCAGTCGCCATTAATGAGGCCGGCATCGAACAGTGCTCGGAGAATTACTGGCACACCGCCGACTTTGTCTACATCACTCATGACGTAACGACCAAAAGGCTTGACGTCTGCGAGAAGTGGCACCTTTGAGCCAATGCGATGGAAATCGTGCATGGTCAGATCGACCTTGGCTTCGTGAGCAATCGCAAGTAAGTGAAGAACTGCGTTGGTTGAACCACCAAATGCCATCACGACTGCAATTGCATTTTCGAGTGACTGCTTGGTGATGATGTCGCGAGTGACAATGCCTTGGCGGATGAGATTGACGACAGCTTCACCTGAAGCAATCGAGAATCCATCACGACGACGATCTACAGCGGGCGGTGCAGCAGAGCCAGGCAGCGACATGCCCATTGCCTCTGCCGCAGACGCCATCGTGTTGGCGGTGTACATGCCGCCACAGGCACCTTCGCCTGGGCAGATTGCGCGTTCAATTGTGTCGACGTCTTCGCGAGACATCAAGCCGCGAGAGCATGCGCCGACTGCTTCGAAGGCATCAATAATGGTGACGTCACGATTAGTGCCGTCAGACAGGGTGACATTGCCAGGAAGGATTGAGCCGGCATATACGAACACTGAAGCAACGTTGATTCGAGCAGCTGACATCAGCATGCCTGGCAGCGACTTATCGCAGCCAGCAAAGTTGACCATGCCGTCCATGCGTTCGGCCTGCATTACCGCTTCAACCGAATCGGCAATGATTTCGCGGCTTACCAATGAGAAGTGCATGCCTTCGTGACCCATGGAAATACCGTCTGACACCGAGATGGTGCCAAACTGCATGGGGAAACCGCCGGCTTTGGTGACGCCTTCTTTGGCTGCCAATGCCAGTCGCGCTAGCGACAAGTTGCAGGGCGTGATTTCGTTCCACGACGAGGCGATACCAATTTGTGGCTTGCTGAAGTCTTCATCTTGCATGCCGACAGCGCGGAGCATGCCGCGCGAGGCCGACTTTTCGAGACCGTCAGTGACTTCGAAGCTGCGGGGTTTCATATTGGTCATGGCGTAATCCTAGAGAAGCGGGTGCTTGGGAGGCGCGGCGATTGGCTTCGCATCGACCTCTTGCCTGCTTACACTCGCCTGATTATTGGGCTTTAAGGACAGGCATGAGCAGTCTCGAAGAACGTGCGCCACTGGTCGCCGCCGTGCTTGCGGCGCGCGCACGCGAAATGCAGCCTTTGCAGATACCCGGCCATAAGTGGCGCTACCAGGACGGTGCCACCGATGTGGTGGGTTTTGACCTGCTCCACACACTCGTTCGCGACGATGTTCCACTGCAGGGTGGCGCGGATGACAATGCCTTCTCGGGGCGAGTGCTCGCGTGTGCTGAAGAGTTGTATGCCGAGGCGATCGGCGCTGATCACACACGCTTCTTGGTTGGCGGTTCGTCTCAAGGCAATATCGCGGCATTGCTGACGGTTGCAGGCGACGACCAGGCGGTGGCCGTTGATCGTACGAGCCATCGAAGTGCTCTCTCGGGTCTGGTTTTATCTGGCGCAGTGCCACAGTGGATCTACCCAGATATCCATCCCGAGTTCGGCATTCCTGTCGGCATGCCTGTAGCCGCGCTCGAAGGCATAAACGCTGAGGCCGTCTTTGTGACCTCACCTGCCTATGTGGGCACCATGACCAACATCGGCACACTCGCCGCTGCGTGTCATGCCGCAGACCGCACTTTGGTGGTGGACCAAGCATGGGGTGCGCATTTTGACTTTGGCGTTGGCGGTTATGTGGGTGCGCTTCAGGCCGGTGCCGACATAGCGGTCACGTCAGTGCACAAAGCACTTCTTGGATATTCACAGACTGCCACTATCTCTTGTCGCGGCAATCGAGTAGACATGCATCGGTTTAATCGCTCAGTTGATGCGACCGCGACGACGTCACCGTCCGCGACCTTGCTCGCATCAATTGATGCGACACGTATGGTGATGCAAGAGTTCGGCAGCGACGCAATTGGGCAGGCAGTTGAAACAACGCGAGAGGCTCGACGGATTCTTGCCTCAGTTTCAGGAGTTGTCGTGTTCGACGAAGCCTCGCTGGGTTGCGTGGTTGATCCACTCAAAATAGCTCTTTGGCTTCCTCGGGCTGGTTGCACAGGTGTCGAGTTGGCCGAGGCGCTCTGGCGCGAAGGTCACGGAGTGGAATCTGCTGACAACGACACGCTTGTTATGACCGTTTCGCTGGTTGATGAGCGAGATGTCGTCATCGGAATTGCTACGAAGCTTGCAGGCATGATTGAGAAGATGCGTGGCGCATCTCGCAGTGGCATGCCGAGCGCTGTGTGGAGCATTCGACCTGAAGTTGTGATGAGTCCACGAACTGCCACCTTTGCGCCTCGTCGGCGAGTGGCACTTGGCGACGCCGTCGGAGAAATTAGTGCCGAGCAGTTTTGCCCCTATCCTCCTGGTGTGCCGCTCATTGGCCCAGGCGAGCGCGTGACGGAAGAAGTTGTGGCAGCTATTGAGATGGCGGGCCGGGTTGGACGGGTCGCTTACAACAGCGACGCCACGCTCAAGACAATTGAGGTTGTTGCGAGTTAGCCGCTGGCAAGCGGATATCCACAATTGGCGGAGTTGGGCATGCGTATCCACAGATGCAGAAGTTCCGTTGAGATTGAGTTTGGTGAGGCGCCAAAGTTGAGTCATGAGCGCACAATTGGTCGACGAGTTCGATTCCCAGCCAGCTCGAAAGAGCGGTCACAGTCAACACTTGGAAAAGCTTGATCTCGTAACCGGCATCGAGCGCAATAGTCGCACGATTGAAGCGCAGCGACATCGACTGCATGTTGAAATTGCTGGCCCCACACCGCAAGACCATTTGAGCGCCGACGGTCAGGTCAAGATTCGCGACATCAAGGTTGATGAGATTGCCGCTCTGCTCCGCTGGTCTCCAGAATGGGCACGACGACAGATCAACATTTCGCGAGCACTGGTCAATCGATTGCCTGGCATCTTGAACAGACTCGAAGCTGGTGAAATTTCGGCTTACAACGCCGTCATCGCCGCCGAAGGAGTTCAGGAACTCTTTACGAAGTCGCGCGAAGATATTCACGACTTGCGTTCAGGCAATGAGTTAGCGCAACGTTACGAATCGCTGGTTGCTCCCAAAGCTGAAGGCAAAACAGTGGGCGAAATGCGTAAGGCCGTGCGCAAAGCTGTCATTGCGCTCGCGCCACTTCCGGCCGATGAACTACACGAGTTGGCCTGTCTCAATCGGCGCGTCGATATGACGCTTGCACCTGATGGCATGTGCTGGGTCAATGCCTACCTGCCTTCGGTTGAAGGTCAGCGCGTCATGAACGCTATCAACGGACTCATTGATCGATCGCAGCACTTCACCGGAACAGAGGCGCAGAATCGGGCGGACGCATTTGTCTCACTCATGTGCAACTCAACAGGAGAAGCGGGCGGCGGGACTGGGGCTGAGGTACAGGTCTTGGTATCGCTCGAAACGCTGCTTGGCGTCAGCAACGAAGCTGCAACCGTTCAAGGTAGCGGAGACCTCATGACCGCTGGCGCAATACGCGCGCTCGCCGAAGATTCACGATTGCGTCGCATCGTCTACGACCCCGTTAGCAAACAGATTCTTGAATACGGCCGCGAGACTTATCGACCACCAGCCGCGCTGCGTGACCACGTCATCGCGCGCGATCAGGTTTGTCGCTATCCCGGCTGCGGTCGACACTCAGTCAAGAACGACCTCGATCACGTGAAGCCATGGGAAGACGGCGGGCGAACAGACCAGGACAATCTGGTTTCGCTATGCCGTCGACATCACAATCTCAAGACT
>JAFMIT010000106.1 GCA_017853815.1 Actinomycetota bacterium | reverse complement strand
ACGACACCTTTGATGCGTGTCTCGAACAGATCTGGGCGAAGCGCTGCGAGCGCTTGAATCGTCATGCCGCCCATCGAGTGACCGACGAGCACGATGGGGCCAGTCGGTATGGTCTGGTCGATCACCGCTTCGAGGTCTGCCGCGAGCTGGCCGACAGTATGAGTCTCGCGTTCGCCGCGCTCTGAGAGTCCGTGCCCGCGCTGGTCGTAAAACACCATGCGCGCCAAGTGCCGCAAGTCGCGGCGCTGGTAATGAAACTCATCCATGCGCAACGCATAGCCGTGCGCAAAAATGATGGTGAGGTCGTCAGGTGCACCAACAGCAGACTCAACTTCTGCGTGAATACGCAGGCCATCGTTTGCGATGACTTCGACGCGATCGCTGTGCAGCGAGCCGTATTGCTCGTCTTGTGATGGGTTGCGTCGCAACGTCCGACCAACGAGCGCACGTTCAGCGACAACACCTGCGATGGCACCCACTCCAAAAGCCGCGGCCAGTGTGCCGACCACGAGCGTCTTGCCGGTGCGGGTGATGGCGTTCACCAGACACCATCCGTGTACGAGCGCTCAACGCGTTCACCGAGACGTGTGACAAGTTCGTAGCCAATCGTGCGCGCGGCTGTCGCCCATTGGTGCGCGCTCGCGCCTTCGCCACCAAAAATGGTGACGGTCTCACCGGTACGCACCAACGTGTCACCAAAATCCACCACAAACTGATCCATGCACACCGTGCCAACAATCGGGTAGTCAGCGCCGTTGTAGGTGACCCAACCCGCGTTCGTCGCAGACCGAGGAATGCCATCGGCATAACCGAGTGGAATCAAACCGACGTTGGTCGGCTTCGTGGCATGCCAGCGATGAGAGTACGAAACTCCATCGCCAGCATTGAGTTTGCGCACATACGCAATGTCAGCGGTGACAGTCATCGCTGGATGTAAATCAAAGTCCGCGGCATCAGGCAGATCGCCGCCGGGGGTGATGCCGTAGGTCGCAATGCCGCAACGCACGAGGTCGTAGCGGAGGTCGGGATGCGCGAGAGCGCCCGCGGAGTTAGCGAGGTGGCGGAGCTGCGGAGTGATGCCAGCCGCGGCAGCGAGTTCGAGAGCTGATTCGTACGCGTCTTGTTGGTGAACGTTGGCAGGGTGCCGTGGCTCATCGGCACAGGCGAGATGCGACCAGATCGAGATGATCTCAATCTCGTTCGTGAGCGACACAGCGAACTCAAAAATCTGTTGCCAACGTTCGCGTGAGACACCGGCGCGAGCAAGCCCTGTGTCGAGTTCGATGTGGACGCGGGCGCGGATGCCACGTGCCTGCGCGAGCGCCGCGATTCGAACGAGCTGTTCGCGCGTGGAGATTGAAAGGTCAATGTCCTGATCGATTGCTTCGCCGAGCGCATCGTCTTCAGCGAGCAGCCACGCGAGGATGGGACCGGGTACGCCAGCTTGGCGAAGCTCGAGCGCTTCGTCGACGAAACACACCCCGAGCCATTCGGCTCCAGCGTTCTTGGCGGCGAGGGCGACAGGGACAGCCCCATGACCGTAGCCATCGGCTTTGACGACCGCCATGACTGGCACGCCCGCAGCGCGGCGCAAGGTGGCGATGTTGTGTTCAATCGCGCCGAGGTCAATGACCGCTCGTGCACGCGAAGAACGAACGACTGTCATGTCTCAATTTTGCCTGTTAATGGCGGGTATCCCAAACGCCTTTAGGCCCTTATTAGAGGCTTGCGGTGAGGTCCGCAATCGCCGCAGGGAGGTTTTCTTCAATATCGCTCGCAATCACGGGTCCGCCGTCGAACGCGACGAGCTCGGCGGCGCGAGAGTGGACGATGATGGCGGCCGCCACACAGTGGGCCATCGCATTGGCGTTCAAAGGCGCTTCAGTCGCGAGCAGACTCCCCAGCAGACCCGCCAGCACGTCGCCAGAGCCCGCAGTCGCGAGGTGCTCAGTGGTGCGGTGAGTGACGTAGACGTCGCCCGCAGGAGTGGCCACGACCCCGACACTGCCCTTGAGATAAACGACGGCATTCGACACATGCGCGAGCCGGCGAGCGAGTTCCGCGGGCTGGTCGGACCACTCGACGTCGAAGCCCGCCGCGAGCCGCTTGGCTTCTCCCCCGTGCGGGGTGAGCACTGAGAGCGCCTTGCGCTTGCGAAGTGACTTACGCAAGTCCTTGTCGCGGCTCAGCGCGTTGAGCGCATCTGCATCAATGACGAGCGGTGCGGAAGTGGCGAGCAGTTTCTCTAACGCGTCCGCTGCGCGTTCACCTAGCCCAGGCCCCACCACCCAGGCATCAGCTTCGATCTTCTTGGTGAGTTTTGGATGATGCACGACGGTGGCGAGTTCTTCAGTGAACTCCGCACCTACCTGCCGAACCATCCCCGCGCCGCCCCACCGCGCTGCGCGCACCGCAAGCAAACCTGCGCCCGGATATTCGGCGCCCGCAACCACACCGACGACACCGCGACTGTATTTGTTGTCGTGCTGGGCTGGACCATCGAAAAAGTCACGGGCGTCCTCGTCATCGAAGAGGTACATATGAGGAGCAGACTCAAACGACTCGAGTCCAATGGTGACGAGGCGAACGTCACCGCAGATGTCGGCACCGGGGTCGAGCACGTGGCATGGCTTAAGACAGCCAAAAGCTACGGTCACGTCCGCGCGAACATAAAGATGTTCATCGAAAGGCATGGCGGTGTCGACATCGACACCGCTAGGAACATCGACAGCGATGACTGGAATCGTGCGATCGAGAGTGTCGATGAACTCCGCGATGTCGAGTGAGACCGGACGCGAGCTACCAAGTCCCGCGATGCCATCGAGGACTGCGTCGACGTCGGTCGCGCGAGCTTCGACATCTGCTAACGACCACCACTGGCCATGCGCAGCCTGAAACGCAGCATCGGTGTGATCGCCGCGGCGATTGCTTGTGACATCAACCGCGACTACCCGCACACCGCGGCGTGCGAGGTAGGTCATCGCGAGCAGGGTGTCGCTGCCGTTGTTGCCTGGGCCGATGAGACCTACGACGGTAGAGCCTGAGATGCGGCCCGTGTGCTGTTTGAGAATGTCGGCGACGACACCGGCCAGCCCATATGCCGCGCGTTGCATGAGAGTGTCGGCAGGCAATGTCTCCATGAGGTGCTGTTCGGCTTCGCGTACTGCAGCGACCTCGAACACGGGATACACGGTTTAGCTTTCTGCAATCACGTACGCGATGGAATGGCCGCCGTCGTGCGTTAAAGAAATATGCCAGCGTGTGACATCAAGTGCGTTGGCCATTGCTAGCACAGAACCTTTGATGTCGAGCGAAGGTCTGCCGCTTTCGTCAGTCGAAACCACGCAGTCATGCCACGAAAGACCAGCGGGCCCACCGAGCGCTTTGGCTACCGCTTCTTTCGCGGCGAACCGGGCGGCGAGCGATGCGGAACTTCGACGCGTGCCATCGCGATGATGGATTTCGGTGTCTGTGAGGATGCGATTGATGAAAGTCGGCTGTCGCTCCATGAGCGATTCGAAACGTGCGATGTCCACCACGTCTACGCCGATGCCCACAATCATGACTGCTCGCTATTCGACAGTGACGGACTTGGCGAGGTTGCGTGGTTGGTCGACGTCGTAGCCTTTGAGCGTTGCCATCTCGCAGGCGAAAACCTGCAGTGGCACAGTCGCGACGATCGGCTGCAACAGGGTCGGGCACGCAGGCACGCGAATGATGTGATGTGCGAACGGCACGACCGACTCGTCGCCCTCTTCGGCAATCACGATGGTGTGGGCACCGCGGGCACGAACTTCTTGGATATTGCTGACGATTTTTTCGTGCAGCACGGGACTATCCGTAGGCGATGGCGTGATGACGATGACTGGAAGGCCATCTTCGAGAAGAGCAATCGGTCCATGCTTGAGTTCGCCAGCCGCAAAACCTTCCGCGTGCATGTACGCGAGTTCTTTGAGTTTAAGTGCGCCTTCGAGAGCGACGGGGTAGCCGACGTGTCGACCGATGAAGAGCACAGAGTTGGCGTTGGCGTACTGACGAGCGAGTGCGCGCACTGGCTCCATGGTGTCGAGAACGAGGTCGACCTTGGCTGACATGTCGGCGACTTCGGCGGCTAGCTGCGCAAGATCGAACGTGGTGCCGCGCACCTGCGCGAGATACAGCGCAAACAGATACACCGCGACCACCTGCGTGAGGAACGCCTTAGTCGATGCGACCGCAATCTCTGGACCAGCGTGGGTGTAGATCACGGCATCCGATTCACGTGGCATCGTCGAGCCCTGGGTATTGCAGATGGTGAGCACGCGACTGCCTTGCTCTTTGGCGTAGCGAATCGCCATCAACGTGTCCATGGTTTCGCCCGACTGCGAGATGGCGATGACCAGTGTTTTCTTGTCGAGAATCGGATCGCGGTAACGGAACTCAGAAGCAAGCTCAACTTCGCAAGGCACGCGCGTCCAACGTTCGATGGCGTACTTCGCGATCAAGCCCGAGTGATACGCGGTGCCACACGCGGTGATAACAATTTTGTCGATGTCATGAAGTTCGGCTGGCGTGAACTTCATTTCGTCGAGCTGAATCTGGCCGTCTTTGATGCGACCGAGAAGAGTGTCGGCGACGGCTTTAGGTTGTTCGGCGATTTCTTTCAACATGAAAGTGTCGAAGCCACCTTTTTCGGCAGCCGATGCGTCCCACGTCACTTCGTATTCAGTGACCTTGGCTGGCTGGCCATCGAAGTCAGTGATGACAATGCTGTCGGCGCGAAGTTCAACCACCTGGTCTTGGCCGAGTTCGATGGCGTTGCGCGTGTGAGCGATGAACGCCGACACATCTGAGGCGAGGAAGTTTTCGCCTTGACCACGGCCGACGACGAGTGGGGAATTGCGGCGGGCACCGACCACGACATCGGGTTGGCTAGCTTCAGCGGCCACGAGCGTGAACGCGCCTCGCAGGCGACGGCACACCGTGCGCATCGCTTCAGCGAGATGGTTGTTGACGGTCGGCAAAGTCGATGCCAACAGGTGGGCGACGACCTCGGTGTCTGTCTCGCTGGCGAGCGTCACACCGGCAGCCGTAAGTTCGGCACGCAGTTCAGCGAAGTTCTCAATGATGCCGTTATGGATGACCGCGACTTTGCCGTCTTCTGAGAGGTGTGGGTGCG
>JAFMIT010000016.1 GCA_017853815.1 Actinomycetota bacterium | reverse complement strand
CGTCATGCAACGTGGCAGGCGCTAGTTGATCGTGGTGTTCTCATCCGCGAGGTAGGTCCTGCAGGCTGGCTTCGCGTCACCATTGGCACCCCCGATGAGATGAAGATTTTCAAGCAAGCCCTCCTGGAAGTGAAAGGTCTCAGCTGATGAGTCGTACTGCTCGGATTGAACGCGTTACCAAAGAGAGCAACGTGCTGCTCGAGCTCAACCTCGATGGCACAGGTCAGGTCGATATTGAGACCGGCGTTCCTTTTTACGACCACATGATGCATCAGTTGGGCAAGCACGGTGGTTTCGATTTGTACATTCGTACTCAAGGTGACACACACATTGATTCGCACCACACCGTCGAAGACACATCTATCGCTTTTGGTCAGGCGTTGCGCGAAGCGCTTGGCGACAAAGTGGGTCTCACGCGTTTTGGTGACGCGACAGTGCCGCTCGATGAAGCATGTGCTCAGGCCGTCGTTGACGTTTCCGGTCGCCCGTATGTGGTTCACGAAGAGCCCGACATGATTGAACTGATCGGCTCGTACGACACAGCTCTCACTCGTCACATCTGGGAGAGCATCGTTGCGTCGGGCCAAATCGCTTTGCACGTACGTGTCATCAGCGGCCGAAACGCACATCACATTGTTGAGGCGCAGTTCAAGGCAGTGGCGAGAGCGCTTCGGACTGCAGTTGCACTCGATCCTCGAGTGAAGGATGTTCCTTCCACCAAGGGTGTGCTCGGCGGCTAATGACAGTCTCCCCACGAGTCGTCGTTCTGGATTACGGCTCCGGAAACGTGCGCTCGGCGGTGCGCGCGCTGGAACGTGTCGGTGCACAGGTCGAACTCACAGCTGATTACGAAACGGCGCTTAATTCCGATGGTCTCGTTGTGCCTGGAGTAGGTGCGTTCGCTGCCTGCATGGAGGGGCTCAACGCAGTTCGAGGACCGAAGCTGATTGATACTCGCATTGCAGGTGGACGTCCGGTTCTCGGCATTTGCGTTGGTTTTCAAGTGATGTTTGAACACGGTCTGGAGCACGGAGTGGACACGCCAGGCGTGGGCGAGTGGCCAGGCGTTGTTGAAGAACTTCAGGCGCCCGTGCTTCCGCATATGGGTTGGAACACTGTTGATGTCGCGGACGGCTCTCGACTTTTTGCGGGCATCGAAGCTGAGCGGTTCTATTTCGTGCACTCCTACGCCGTGCGAAACTGGACACTTCATCACTATGGCGCGACACCTGCGCCAAAGGTTTCGTGGTCGGAGCACGGCGAGAGATTTGTGGCAGCGGTCGAAAACGGTCCGCTGTGTGCAACCCAGTTCCATCCTGAGAAAAGTGGAGATGCTGGCGCGCAACTGTTAAAGACATGGGTAGAAGGATTGAGATAGTGGCACCAAAACTCGAATTGCTTCCAGCTGTGGACGTCGCTGACGGCCAGGCTGTGCGCTTGGTGCAGGGCGCTGCAGGTAGCGAAACCTCATACGGCGATCCGCTCGAAGCTGCCTTGGCCTGGCAAAACGCAGGTGCCGAATGGATTCACTTGGTTGATCTCGATGCCGCATTTGGTCGAGGTTCTAATCGTGAGCTGCTCAGCAACGTCATCAAACATATGAATGTCAAGGTTGAACTTTCGGGAGGCATTCGCGACGACGAATCGCTTGATGCCGCCATGAACAGTGGTTGCACGCGTGTGAATCTTGGTACGGCCGCACTCGAAAATCCTGATTGGTGCGCCCGCGCTATCGACAAATATGGCGATCGCATTGCGGTCGGACTCGACGTCCGCGGCACCACTTTGGCCGCGCGTGGCTGGACTCAAGAGGGTGGCGATCTTTGGGAAGTTCTCGAACGTCTCGAGCGTGATGGCTGCAGTCGCTACGTTGTTACAGACGTCACCAAAGATGGCACGCTCAAGGGGCCAAACCTCGAGTTGCTTGAAGAAATGTGCCGCCGGACCAACAAACCGATTGTTGCCTCGGGTGGGGTGTCATCGCTCGAAGACCTTCGCGCAATCGCTGCACTGACAAATCGTGGTGTCGAAGGTGCAATTGTCGGCAAGGCTCTTTACGCGGGCGCCTTTACGCTCGAAGCGGCGCTTGAACTCATGGAGCAACTCGCGAAATGAGTTTGGCAGTCCGCGTGATTCCGTGCCTCGATGTTGATGCTGGGCGCGTGGTCAAAGGTGTCAATTTTGTGAACCTCCGAGATGCCGGCGACCCTGTGGAACTCGCCGCGTTATACGACCAGCAAGGTGCTGACGAGTTGGTTTTTCTCGACATCACGGCTTCATCAGGTGATCGCGAGACGACCTACGACATTGTTCGACGTACGGCTGAACAGGTCTTTATTCCGTTAACTGTTGGCGGTGGCGTACGGACGGTGGACGATATTGATCGGCTGCTGAGGGCAGGCGCGGACAAAGTAGGCATCAACACTGCCGCGATTGCTCGGCCTGAGTTCTTGACTGAAGCCGCTGAGCGTTTTGGTGCCCAGTGCATTGTGATTTCGATAGATGCCCGACGTGTTCAAGGTGACACCATCACGCCTTCAGGTTTCGAGGTGACCACCCATGGCGGTCGGCAGGGGACAGGCATTGATGCTGTCGAATGGGCCGTTCGAGCATCGGCGCTTGGAGCGGGCGAGATTTTGCTCAATTCCATGGACGCAGATGGCACTCAGGATGGCTTTGACCTCGAATTGATCCGTCTGGTGAGGTCTGCTGTCAGTGTGCCAGTCATCGCTTCGGGTGGGGCAGGATCCGTCAATGACTTTGCGCCTGCAGTGAGCGCTGGTGCAGATGCGGTCCTCGCTGCTTCGGTTTTTCACTTTGGAACCATGACCATTGGAGACGTCAAAGCTGCTCTGGCTGCCGCAGGGCATCCGGTTAGGTAAGAATTAACCATGGCCATTGACCTCTCAAAAGTACGTTTTAACGCAGAAGGCCTTGTGCCCGCTGTATGTCAAGATGACGTGTCTGGCCAGGTTTTGATGATGGCATGGATGGATTTGGAGGCGCTCGAGCGCACCATCGCCACTCGCGAAGCCACCTACTTCTCGCGGTCTCGCAATGAGCTCTGGATCAAGGGCGCGACCTCTGGGCACACACAGCATGTGCGCAGTGTTTCGCTCGATTGCGATGGCGACACTGTTCTCCTCAAGGTTGTTCAAGAGGGCGGGGCATGTCATACAGGCGACTTCACCTGCTTCGATGCTCATCCATTACTCGGAGAGAACTCATGAAACTTGAATTTCCGCTCAACGGTGAGATCCGACCGACGCTCGAAGAGTTTCGTGAACTCGCGCAGGACCGTCGTGTCATCCCTGTCGCGCGGCGAGTGTTGGCGGATAGCGAAACGCCGGTGGGGCTTTACCGCAAATTGACCCAAGAACGGGCCGGAACGTTTTTGTTGGAGTCTGCGGAGCATGGGCGTTCGTGGTCTCGGTACTCGTTCGTCGGCGTTCGTTCGCGAGCGATGCTGACCGCGAGAGATGGTATTACTCGCTGGCTCGGCGATGTTCCTGCTGGCATTCCAAGCTCCGAAAATCCGCTAGAAACTCTTCGGGCGACTCTCGAGGCGCTTCACACTCCAGTAGTTGCAGGTTTGCCGCCGCTGACCTCGGGCATGGTTGGGCTGATTTCTTACGATGCCGTGCGACGTTGGGAAAAGTTGCCATCATCAGCACCTGACGAACTGGGCATTCCTGAAGTCGCGATGTTGCTTGCAAGTGATATCGCGGTGCTCGATCACTGGGACGGCTCCGTCTGGTTGATTGCTAATGCCATCAACTTTGATGGTACCGACGAACGCATTGACGACGCGTACGCAGACGCGGTTGCACGACTCGCTGCGATGCAAGCGGACTTGAGCACGTCGTCTAGTTCCTCTGCGGTCGTGTTTGATGTCGCTGCGAAACCAGAAGTAACACACAGAACCGAAGCCGCTGACTACTTAAAGAATGTTGAGCGCTGCAAAGAATATGTTCGAGCCGGCGATGCGTTTCAGATTGTGTTGTCACAGCGCTTCCAAGCTTCAGTAACGGCCTCGTCGCTGGATGTGTATCGCGTTTTGCGCGTGCAGAATCCGAGTCCTTACATGTATCTCTTCAGATTCCCGGCGCACGACGCCCTCTCGGATTCGTTGAGCGACGACGCAGCTTTCGACATTGTGGGTAGCAGTCCAGAGGCACTGGTGACACTGCATCAGGGACGGGCGCTGTTGCATCCGATTGCTGGAACTCGACCACGCGGTACTTCAGAACGCGAAGACAACGCGTTTGCGGAGGACTTGATGGCGGATCTCAAAGAGCGAGCTGAACACTTGATGCTCGTCGACTTGGGCCGCAACGATCTCGGCAGAGTGTGCGCTAGCGGTTCGGTCGAAGTGTCAGATTTCATGTCGATCGAACGCTATTCGCACGTGATGCACATTGTGTCGACAGTCGAAGGCAACTTGGCACATGACAAATCCGCCTATGACCTGTTGGCGGCGACATTCCCGGCTGGCACGCTATCTGGAGCACCGAAGCCGCGAGCCATGGAAATCATTGAAGAACTAGAGCCAAGTCGCCGAGGCGTCTACGGTGGCTGTGTCGGCTACCTGGACTTTGCAGGTGACATGGATACGGCCATTGCCATTCGTACAGCGGTCATCAAAGACGGTGTCGCCTACGTTCAGGCTGGCGCTGGTGTCGTCGCGGACAGCGATCCGCAGTCGGAGCACCAAGAATGTCTCAACAAGGCGGCCGCAGTCTTGCGCGCAGTCGCGGTAGCGAACACCATCTCAGACGCCGCTCACAGCTAGGTGACTATGACTAAGTCGCGCACCGTCATTGCTCTATTCGCCGTCGCTCTGGTGACGTACAGCACTGCCTGGTTAGTTCCAGGTGATGTCGCTGCCACCATCTCGGCCTGGTCGTTAACTATTGCAGCAGCTGCTCTAGCGCTTTCTGTCAGTTCCTGGCGAGCAGCGCGGGTGGTCGTTGTGCTGGTCACGATTGGTGCGTTCGCAGCAATCGCACTCGCGTGGTCAGAACCAGCAGGCGCGCTTGTCTTGAGCCTTGCAGCCATTATGTCTTGTGGGCTGGCATGGCGCGCATGGTGGGCCGCACCCCAGTGGAAGCGCAGAAATCGCTACCAGATTGCGCCACCCAATCCATGGACTTCCTTAGACCAAGGCATCGATCCAACCGAGTAAAGGGCGTATGTGAGAGACTACGCCTCAAGATTCAGGAGAGCTTCATGACCCAAAGCAAGCGTTCACACCACGGCAATACCCCTGCAGCTTGGACCACCGTCATTCTTGTCTTTATCGCTTTTGTGGTGAGTGGAACAGCAATCTGGGTTTCCAACGCGGTCATGTTCTGGGCCGGCGTCGTGATTGCGGTGATTGCTGCGATTGTCGGCAAGCTGATGCAGATGGCCGGCTACGGTCAAATTAGCCGTTCCTGACATTTCCTGAACATAAACCCACCCAGTCCCTGACTGCCGGTCTGACACCATATGAGTATGTCTACCGATGCAATCCATGCCCTCATCTTGGTGGTTGAGGATGAAAAGAACATCGCTGACCTTCAGCGTATGTATCTTCAAAAGGCGGGTTTTGGAGTGCATTGCGTGAGCGATGGTGAGCAAGCGCTCAAGGCGATTCGAGAATTGAAGCCTGCTGCTGTCGTGCTGGATATTGGTATCCCTGTCATTGACGGTATCGATGTGTGTCGGCAGCTCCGGGCAGAGGGCAACTGGATTCCGATTCTGTTTTGTACAGCTCGTGATGACGAAATTGATCGAGTGCTCGGCCTCGAAATGGGTGCGGATGATTACATCACCAAACCCTTTAGTCCTCGCGAACTTGTCGCCCGTGTGCGAGCTACCGTGCGCCGCAACTCGCTCGCGGTTGAAGGCTCAGAAGATTCACTTGTGATTGGCGATGTGAAGATTGATAAGTCAGCTCGGCGAGTGACAGTCGCCGGATCTGAAGTTGATTTCACAGCGACAGAGTTTGACCTGCTCGCACATTTGATGGCTCGGCCAGGACGAGTGATTTCGCGCGAGCAACTGCTCAGCGAAGTGTGGGGTTATGCGGCTTATGTATCTCATCGCACGGTTGATACACACATCGCACAAGTACGTGCAAAGCTGGGTAATCACTCCTTTATTCGGACAGTTCGCGGGGTTGGATACAGCGCAGAAGTCGAGCGCTAGCAATGACATCGGGAATCGATGGGGGAGCAGTCACTCACCAAGAGCTCAAGCAGTTATCCGTCGGGAATCATTTCGGGACGCTAGCCAGTCGGATTGTTGCCGTTGCATTCGTTAGCGTGGTCTCTGCGGTTGCTATTGCGATGCTGGTTGCTTTTCCGCTTGTCCGCAATGAAGCTGAGGCTCAAGCCCGTCAGGATCTTGCTCGGCAAGCTGACGTGATCGTGGACTTGGTGGAGCAGGGCCCCAACGATCGCCCCGTTCCTGGTCGAGGCGATCACCAGCATTTGCCCGGACCTGATGTCGCCGTAGTCCCTGTTACTTCCGTTTCATTGCCCACTGGACCGATTACCGCAGACATGATTGCTGCAGTCACGCAGGTCACGGACGTTGTCTCTGGTGACGACGACGCTGACTCCGACGGAGTTGCACGAGGGCCATTGGCTCGGATCTCTGCCAAAGCACGTTTTCATGGCGAGTGGTATTTCATCGAAGGACGACAGGTTTCCTCACAAATCGGCGTCATTCTTGTGCAGCGAGCGACCGCATCGGAGCGAGCTGCTACGACGCTGCTTGAGCGCATGGGATTCGGGCTCATCGCAGGACTCGGTATTGCTGCGCTTGTTGCACTGATCGTTGCCCGTAGAACAGCAGCTCCGCTGAAGAAAGCTGCCGCGGCGGCGAGTCATCTTGCTCGCGGAGAACGTGACGTCGACGTCCAAGTCACCGGTGCAGAAGAAGTTGCCGACATCGCTCGAGCGTTGAACTTATTGGCTGCGAACCTTGCCATCAGCGAGGACCGGCAACGCGAATTTCTCATGTCGGTATCCCACGAACTTCGCACGCCGATGACCGCCGTCAAAGGCTATGCAGAAGCGCTCGCTGACGGTGTGATCACTGGTGATGACGTCGTGAGCGCAGGTACATTGCTGATGAGCGAGACCGAACGTCTCGACCGACTCATCTCAGATTTGCTGGACTTAGCGCGCGCGGGTGCAGTCGATTTCCGACTAGCAATCGCGCCTTCATCTCTTGCATCGATTCTTAGTGAAGCGACAGAGAGCTGGCGTCTGCGCTGTGAGCGAGAAGGTCTGACTTTTGAAACCACAGTGTGCGCCGGGGACTCGACCGCACCTGTTGATCCGATGCGATACCGCCAAATCATCGACAACCTCATGGAGAACGCGGTTCGAGTGACTCCTGCGGGTGGCGCCATAGCCGCCCGACTGGACGCTGACGAGCAGGCAGTGCTTCTTACCATCGAAGACTCTGGCCCGGGTTTGGCGGATGACGATTTGGCTGTCGCGTTCGAGCCTGCTGTTCTCCACAGCCGATATCGCGGTGTGCGTCCAGTTGGTACTGGACTGGGGCTCGCACTTGTCGGATCGCTGGTCACGCGTATGGGTGGATCTGTTAGTGCTGGACACAGCGAAATGGGAGGCGCCCGATTTGTCGTGCGTATGCCTCGAGAGGTCGGTTCGGCGGTCGCCGATTAGGCTTCACCTGATTAAAGGAGCTCGCTCGTGACCGTTCTGGATGACATCATCGCTGGTGTGCGCCTCGACATGGCCACTCGCCAAGAGCGAGTGTCACTTGATGATCTCAAGGCCCGAGTGGCAGCCACAGCGTCGGCGAAGCCGGTCATTCCGATGTTCCAGGGTGAAGACGTTTGTGTGATTGCAGAAGTCAAGCGCAAGAGCCCCTCGAAGGGTGATCTCGCTGACATCCCATCGGCCGCCGCGCTCGCAAGCGCCTACGAAGCTGGTGGGGCTCACGTCATTTCGGTTCTGACAGAAGAGCGGCGATTTGGTGGATCGCTGGCTGATCTCGACGCTGTACGTGCGGCCGTGGATATTCCGATTTTGCGTAAAGACTTCATCGTCTCCTCGTACCAGTTGTGGGAGGCACGTGCGCACGGCGCCGACCTCGCACTCTTGATTGTCGCGGCGCTTGATCAAAATGCTCTCGAGAGTCTGATTGAACGAACCAAGAGTTTGGGCATGACCGCCCTTGTCGAAGTTCATGATGCTGACGAAGTCTCACGTGCGGTTGATGCTGGCGCAGAGGTCATCGGCGTCAATAATCGCGATCTACGAACATTGCAGGTCCATCGAGATCAGTTCCTCGAGATTGCGCCTCTGATCCCTGAAGGCATCATCAAAGTTGCCGAAAGCGGCATCAGGAGCGCTCACGACTTGCGCCATTACGCAGCTGCTGGAGCGGATGCGGTGTTGGTCGGTGAAGCCCTTGTTACGGGGAATGATCCTGAAGCCGCGGTCCACGAACTTGTCACCGCGGGCGCTCATCCATCTGTCAAGCACCATCACTAGTTCAGCTATTTGTAGGAGTAGAGCATGACTGCGACTTTGCCCGATGCGCGGGGCCACTTCGGTCAGTTTGGCGGCCGATTTGTACCTGAGGCGTTGATGGCTGCGTTGGAGCAACTCGAGCGCGAGTACGAGGCAGCGAAGGCAGACCCAGCTTTTTCGGCTGAACTGACCCATCTTCACGCCACGTATTCCGGCCGCCCTTCGATTCTTACTGACGCGAAACGGTTTGCGGAACACTGCGGTGGCGCGCGCATTCTTCTCAAGCGCGAGGACCTGAACCACACAGGTTCGCACAAAATCAACAACGTTCTTGGTCAGGCATTACTCACCAAACGCATGGGCAAGACACGTGTCATTGCTGAAACTGGTGCGGGTCAGCATGGTGTTGCTTCTGCAACTGCGGCGGCTTTGCTTGGTCTCGAATGCGTCGTCTACATGGGCGAAGAAGACACCAAGCGTCAGGCGTTGAACGTGGCACGTATGCGGATGCTCGGTGCAACAGTGGTTCCAGTGACTTCTGGTTCGAAGACGCTCAAGGATGCAGTCAACGAAGCAATGCGCGACTGGGTGGCAAACGTCGATAACACTCATTATCTGCTCGGCACTGTCGCTGGCCCGCATCCGTTTCCGATGATGGTGCGTGACTTCCACCGAGTGATTGGCCTCGAGGCGCGCGAGCAGACGCTTTCACTGACTGGCCGGCTTCCGGACGCCGTTGTCGCTTGTATTGGTGGCGGTTCGAATGCGATCGGCATTTTTCATCCGTTCTTGGATGACACCGATGTTCGACTGATTGGTTTCGAAGCTGGCGGAGACGGTGTCGAAACGGGTCGTCACGCTGCCTGCATCGGGGGTGGACTCACGGGAGTCTTCCAAGGCTCACGCTCATACCTGATGCAAGATGCTGAGGGTCAAACCATCGAGTCCCACTCAATTAGTGCCGGCCTCGACTATCCGGGCGTTGGACCAGAACACGCTTACCTCAATGAAATTGGTCGCGCTGAATACCGCGCAATCACTGATAAGGAAGCGATGGATGCGTTCCTTGTTTTGTGTCGAACCGAAGGAATTATTCCTGCCATCGAATCGGCTCACGCGCTCGCGGGTGCCATCAAGATTGGCAAGGAGCTAGGACCAGAAGCAGTACTCCTCGTGAATCTTTCGGGTCGCGGTGACAAGGATGTTGCAACTGCTGCCGCGTACTTTGAAGAAGTGGGCATGGCATGAGTTTGCTTCATGCAGCTTTTGAGCGCGCTGCCGCTGAAAATCGCGCTGCTCTGATTGCCTACATTCCTGCAGGTTTTCCGACTGTGGAGAAGTGTTACGACTTGGTGCGAGCCATTGTCGATGGCGGCGCTGACATCGTCGAGATTGGTTGGCCGTATAGCGATCCGTTGATGGACGGTCCCATCATCCAGCAGGCCGCTGAAATGGCTCTGCACAATGGCGCCCACGCGACAGACGTGCTTAACACCGTGAGTGTGGTGGGTGACGCTGGGGCGGTCCCGTTGGTGATGTCCTACTGGAATCTGATTGAGCGCTATGGCGTCGAAGCGTTTGCACACGATCTGAAGGCTGCGGGAGGAGTGGGCGTTATCACGCCAGATCTCACTCCCGAAGAAGCGGGTCCGTGGATGGCCGCGACTGACTCAGACGAGATTGATCGAATTTTCTTAGTCGCGCCGAGTTCCACAGATCAGCGCTTGAACATTGTGACCGACGCTACGACCGGTTTCGTTTACGCAGCGTCGCTCATGGGTGTGACGGGGACGAGGGCATCCGTATCTTCACACGCGGCAGAACTCGTAGCCCGCACTCGTGAAGTCACGAGCTTGCCGATCGCAGTTGGTTTGGGTGTCTCGACGCCGGCCCAGGCAGCGGAAGTCGCTCAGTACGCCGACGGTGTCATTGTTGGCTCGGCTTATGTGAAAGCCGTGCTCGATGCGGATTCGCATGAAGAAGCAGTCATTGCAGTTCGCTCACTGAGCGCTGCGCTAGCCCAAGGAGTGAGGCGATCATGATCAAGAAGATCTGGAATCACGATTACTTCGGTCTGCTCGCGCGATTGGTACTCGCGGGTGTGTGGGGCTTTGCTGGCTTTATCAAACTTGGAGAAGAAGGCGGCGCTCGCGATGCGATTGCTGCATATCGCCTCGGCATCACTGGCGACCTCCTGACAATTCTCGGTCGGCTGCTTCCGATTGTTGAAGTGCTGCTCGCGGTCTTGTTGCTCGTAGGAATGTTCGTGCGTTGGAGTGCGCTTGCGTCGACCCTTCTGCTCGGCATTTTCATTGTCGGTATTGCTCAAGTGTGGGCGCGTGGCTACGCCATCGATTGCGGCTGCTTTGGTGGTGGTGGCGATGTGGATCCGGAGGGTCGGCATGTGCGCTACACCGTCGAAATCTTGCGCGATGTGGCCTTTATGGCCCTATCTGTCCGATTGCTCCGCAATCCACGGACAGCCTTTAGTCTTCTCCCCGAATCCGTTACGAAAGAAAAGGTCTGAACATGGGCAAGAAAATCGGTATTGGACTCGTTGCGGCCGTGATGGGCTTCGTAATTCTGTATGGCGCTGGCGTCATTAATTTCGGGGGCTCTGCTGATCCGACGAACACAGAGGTGCCAGTCGGCGTTGTTCCTGCGTTCGTTGACCAAACCGACGCATCGTGGCTTCTCAACCCTGAATCAAAAGCCACTAGCAATCTTGTCATCTGGGAAGATCCACAGTGCCCTGCCTGTGCACTCTTCGAGGCGGGCTTCGGTACTTCTGTGAAGAAACTCATTGCTGATGATGTTGTTCGCGTTTCATTGCGGCCAACAACTTTTCTTGATCGTGGATACCCAGGTCGAAACAGTGCGCGTGCGGTCAACGCATGGGCTTGCGCCATCGAAGGTGGTGCTGGCTTGAAGTTCCATGACACCTTGTACGCGAACCAGCCAGCTAAAGAAGGCACGGGCTGGACTGATGAGCAATTGCAGGGTTTCGGAGCGGAAGCGGGAATCTCTGGTTCTGCAAAGACGACTTTCGACAAGTGCGTTGTTGAGGGTACTTACTACAAGTGGGGAGTCGAGTCCACCAAGATGTTCGATGACCTCGGCGTTCCCGGCACCCCAAACATCTCGCTTGATGGTGTCGAAATGCCTGTTGATGTTCTCAAGCAAGGGCCAGCAGCTTTCATCGCTTGGGTCACGAACAACGCCAAGTAATTGTTTTCTGTGCTGAGTTTTATTCCGTCTCCTGCTGAAGGCGTCTGGTGGCTTGGGCCACTGCCTGTTCGCGCGTATGCGTTGTGCATCCTGCTCGGAATCGTGGTTGCCATTCGCTGGGGCACGCGGCGCTGGGTTGCAGCTGGCGGCAATGCCACCGACGTCATGGATGTGGCGATGTGGGCGGTGCCATCGGGAATCGTCGGCGGCCGGCTCTACCACGTCATGACCGACTGGCAGATGTATTTCGGGGACAACGGCCGTGGATTTGCTGCCGCCCTTCGCATTTGGGACGGTGGACTCGGAATCTGGGGTGCCATTGCGCTCGGTTTCGCTGGCGCCGCTTATGCCTGCCACCAGAAGTCCATTCCCGTCGC
Source organism: Actinomycetota bacterium (assembly GCA_017853815.1). GTDB lineage: Bacteria > Actinomycetota > Actinomycetes > S36-B12 > UBA5976 > JAFMIT01. The sequence goes on along the minus strand of JAFMIT010000016.1, from coordinate 9,533 downwards.
CCAACTAGCTGATGCTCTTGCGCCTGGTGTGGCAGTTGCTCAGGCGATTGGCCGGTTTGGCAATTGGTTCAACCAGGAGTTGTTTGGTGCCCCAACAACTCAGCCGTGGGGACTTGAAATTAGCCCAGCGAACCGGCCGACTGGGTATGAAGCGTTTGAAACTTTTCACCCGACTTTTCTCTACGAATCGCTGTGGTGCCTCGGGGTTGCCGGCGTGCTCGTGCTTGCTCAACGCATGCTCAGGTTGGCTAATGGCCAAGTTTTTGGACTGTATGTCGCGCTGTACTGCACCGGTCGAGGTTGGATCGAAATGCTCCGAATCGACACGGCCAACCACATTTTGGGATTGCGCCTGAACGTATTCACGTCTGCATTGGTGTTCCTCGGGGCCGTCGTGTGGCTGTGGCGGTCGCGTAGCGCGACAAAATCAGTCAAATCGGGTAACTGAGGTCACACTTCCGAGATGGCCTCTGCTCTGCCCTTCCGGGCGTTCCGCTGATACATTTCGCCCGCTTGGCCACCGTCGTCCTTGCGTAAATTTCGGACGACAAGGGAGACACCGTGGCACTCACGCACTTCACCCAAGCAATTCCTCCTGCACAAGGTCTCTATGACCCGTCTGCAGAACGTGATGCGTGCGGTGTTGCCTGGGTAGCAGACCTCAAAGGTGTTCCTTCACATGACATCGTCGACAAGGCGTTGCTCGCGTTAACTAATCTCGAACATCGAGGCGCATCAGGCAGTGAGCCGGATTCCGGCGATGGTGCGGGCATTCTCACGCAGGTTCCCGATGCATTCCTTCGCGCAGTAGTTCCGTTCACGCTGCCTGAGCAGGGCGCCTATGGCGTGGGCATCGCGTTTTTGCCGGTCGACGACGGCGCTTTTGAAGCAGCCAAAGCACATATTGCAGACATCGCCAATGAAGAGGAACTTGAAATCCTTGGCTGGCGAGATGTCCCGACCAACGATTCCATGATTGGCAAAACTGCCAAGAGCGTGATGCCACGTTTCGTTCAGATCTTCATTGGTTCGAAAATTGCTGGAATCTCTGGCATGGCACTTGAACGCCGGTTGTTCGCGCTACGTAAGCGAGCAGAGCATCAGGCAGCTGTGTACTTCCCTTCACTGTCGTGCCGAACCATTGTTTACAAGGGAATGTTGACTACCGCTCAAGTTGAGCCGTTCTTCCCTGATCTTTCTGACGAGAGATTTGAGTCGGCGATCGCTCTCGTGCATTCACGTTTCAGCACCAACACTTTTCCTTCGTGGCCGCTTGCTCATCCGTATCGACTCATCGCACACAACGGCGAAATCAACACGGTTAAAGGCAATCGCAACTGGATGAAAGCACGCGAGGCGATGCTCACGAGCGACATCATCCCTGGCGATGTCAATCGGCTGTTCCCGATTGTCTCCGAAGGTGGCTCAGATTCGGCGTCATTCGACGAAGTTCTCGAATTGCTTCACCTCGGTGGTCGTTCCTTGCCGCATGCCGTGTTGATGATGATTCCAGAGGCGTGGCAGAACCACACCGAGATGGATCCAGCTCGTCGCGCTTTCTACGAGTACCACTCATCGCTGATGGAACCATGGGATGGCCCCGCAAACATTTCGTTCACAGACGGAACGTTGATCGGTTCTGTACTCGATCGAAATGGACTTCGCCCAGGACGTTTCTGGGTAACTCAAGATGGCCTTGTCATTCTCGCGTCTGAGTCTGGCGTGCTAGAACTCGACCCTTCTACGATTGTTCGCAAAGGTCGCTTGCAGCCAGGTCGCATGTTCTTGGTTGATACGGCCAAGGGTCGCATCGTTGAAGACGATGAAATCAAGGGCGAACTCGCAGCCGAGCATCCGTATCAGCAATGGATTGAAAACGGCATCATTCATCTCGACGCGCTTCCAGAGCGCGAGCACATCGTGCACACGCACTCGTCGGTTTTGCGTCGTCAACAAACGTTCGGTTACACCGAAGAAGAACTGCGCATCATCCTGACTCCGATGGCAAAGACCGGAGGAGAGGCACTTGGTTCCATGGGAACTGACACGCCGATCGCGGTTCTGTCTTCCCGCCCACGTCTTGTCTTCGACTACTTCCAGCAGCTCTTTGCCCAGGTGACTAATCCACCTCTCGATGCCATCCGCGAAGAAATCGTGACGTCGCTTTCGACCGCCACCGGGCGAGAAGGCAACTTGCTCGACACGACGCCAGATCATTGCCGACAGGTTGTGCTGCCATTCCCGGTGATCGACAACGACGACCTCGCAAAGATTCAGCACATCAACCGGGATGGTTCACTCCCGGGCTTTGCTGCCGCAAAAGTCTCTGGGCTCTACCGTGTAGACGGTGGCGGCGATGCCATGGCCCGCCGCATTGATGAAATTTGCCGCGAAGTGGATGCCCTCATTCGTCAGGGAAAGCGTTTCGTCATTTTGAGCGATCGCGATTCAGATGCCGAACACGCGCCTATTCCTTCGCTTCTGTTGTGCTCTGCAGTTCATCACCATCTCGTCCGTGAACGCACCCGCACCATGGTCGGTCTGCTGGTGGAAGCGGGCGATGTTCGCGAAGTTCATCATGTAGCCCTACTCATCGGCTTCGGCGCAGCGGCGATCAATCCTTACCTTGCACTTGAAACGGTTGAAGACTTGTCTCGGCAGGGTCACCTCGGTGATGTGACTCCGGAGAAGGCGGTGCGCAACACGATTAAGGCTTTGGGTAAAGGTGTGCTCAAGGTGATGTCCAAGATGGGCGTCTCCACCGTCGACTCATACCGCGGCGCACAGATTTTCGAAGCTATTGGTCTGTCTCAAGAGCTCGTCGACCAGTACTTCACGGGCGTCACCTCGAAGCTGGGCGGTATCGGCATCGACGTGATCGCTGAAGAAGCTGCTCGCCGTCATGCGGTTGCCTTCCCACCTTCTGGAATATCTCCGGCTCACCGTCGACTCAACGTCGGTGGCGAGTATCAGTGGCGTCGCGAAGGCGAACCTCACCTTTTCGATCCTGAGACGGTGTTTCGTCTTCAGCACAGTACTCGCCAGGGTCGTTATGACATCTTCAAGCAGTACACCGAGCGGGTCAATAACCAATCCGAACAACTGATGACGCTGCGTGGCCTCTTCACGTTTGCGCAACAGCGCAGTCCCATTTCGATTGACGAAGTTGAGCCAGTCAGCGAGATCGTGAAGCGGTTCTCCACTGGCGCTATGTCCTACGGATCAATCAGCGCCGAAGCACACGAAACCCTCGCAATTGCTATGAACCGTCTTGGAGCTAAGTCGAATACGGGCGAAGGTGGCGAAGACGCAGAACGTTTCGAAGTGTTGCCAAATGGCGACTCGAAGCGTTCTGCCATCAAGCAGGTCGCGTCCGGTCGGTTTGGTGTGACCAGTGAATATCTGGTCAACGCCGACGACATTCAGATCAAGATGGCGCAGGGTGCAAAGCCAGGGGAGGGTGGCCAGTTGCCTGGCCACAAGGTGTACCCATGGATTGCCAAGACGCGCCACAGCACTGCAGGTGTCGGCCTGATTTCGCCTCCACCGCACCACGACATCTACTCAATTGAAGACTTGGCACAGCTGATCCACGATTTGAAGAACTCAAATCCCGCAGCTCGCATCCACGTCAAGCTTGTTGCTGAGGTTGGTGTTGGCACGGTTGCTGCAGGCGTCGCGAAGGCACACGCAGATGTCATTTTGATTTCTGGTCATGATGGTGGCACTGGTGCTTCACCGCTAACATCGTTGAAGCACGCTGGTGGGCCGTGGGAGTTGGGTCTTGCTGAAGCACAGCAGACCCTACTTCTCAACGGTTTGCGTGACAGAGTGGTGGTCCAGACCGATGGTCAGTTGAAGACTGGTCGTGACGTCGTCATCGCGGCACTGCTGGGTGCTGAAGAATTTGGATTCGCCACTGCTCCACTCGTCGTCAGTGGTTGCATCATGATGCGCGTCTGCCACCTCGACACCTGCCCTGTTGGTGTCGCGACCCAGTCGCCTGAGCTTCGCTCGCGCTTCAGTGGCAAGCCTGAGTACGTCGTCAACTTCTTCGAGTTCATCGCTCAAGAAGTGCGTGAGCTTTTGGCTGAACTTGGTTTCCGCTCTATTGAAGAAGCAGTTGGTCACAGCGAACTACTCAACTTCAACGAAGCGATCAAGCACTGGAAGGCAGAAGGCCTAGATCTTGCGCCGATCCTGTATCGCCCAGAAGTCTTCGAAGGCGAAATGCATCAGGTGCAGTCTCAAGATCACGGCCTTGCACACGCGCTCGACAACGAGTTGATTGCCATCGCGCAACCAGCACTCGAATCCGGCGAGCCAGTCCGCGCACATATCAAGGTGCGGAACGTGAATCGCACGGTTGGCACGATGCTCGGCTCCGAAGTCACGAAGCGCTACGGCGGGGCAGGTCTTGCGGAGAACACGATTGACATCCAGTTCGAGGGTTCAGCAGGCCAGTCGTTCGGTGCTTTCCTGCCGGCCGGCATCACGTTGCGACTCGAGGGCGATACCAACGATTACCTTGGCAAGGGACTTTCGGGCGGGCGCTTGATTGTGCGTCCTGCGAGGACTGCAACATTTGCGGCAGAAGAAAACGTGATTGCTGGCAACGTGCTTGCGTACGGTGCGACCAGTGGCGAAATTTTCGCTCGCGGCATGGTGGGCGAACGCTGCTGCGTGCGCAACTCTGGCGCCACCGTTGTTGTCGAAGGCGTCGGCGATCATGCGCTCGAGTACATGACGGGCGGTCGCGTCGTGATTCTTGGCCAGACGGGGCGCAACTTGGCAGCGGGTATGTCGGGTGGTGTCGCCTACGTTCTCGATATCAAGTCCAATCGAGTCAACACTGAGATGGTCGACCTCGAAGCGTTGACCGCAGAGGATTCCGAATCATTGCGTGCCCTGGTCTCGAAGCACGCAGACGAGACGGAATCGTCAGTTGCGCAATCGTTGTTGTCAGACTGGGCCAACGCAGTTCATCGCTTCACCAAAGTGATGCCACGTGATTATCGACGCGTACTCGAAGCCTCAGCAAAGGCTGAAGCTGAAGGTCGCGATGTTCTGGAAGCGGTTATGGAGGCGGCACGTGGCTGACCCACGCGGATTTCTTAAAGCCGGACGCGAGACCCCAACTCGGCGTCCAGTCGATGTACGCATTCGTGATTATCGCGAGGTGTATGAACCTTTTGATCCTGAGAAGTTGCATACTCAAGCCTCGCGCTGCATGGATTGCGGCATTCCGTTTTGCCATAGCGGTTGCCCGTTAGGCAATCTGATTCCTGAGTGGAATGACCTGACCTACCGCAATGACTGGAAAGAGGCGATTGAACGCCTGCATGCGACCAACAACTTCCCAGAGTTCACAGGTCGTTTGTGTCCAGCTCCCTGTGAGACGGCCTGTGTGCTTGGTATCAACCAAGACCCAGTGACTATCAAACAAATTGAAGTCTCGATTATTGATCGTGCATGGGATGAAGGTTGGGTTCAGGCACAGCCACCATCACGACTTTCGGGCAAGACAGTTGCCGTCATCGGCTCAGGGCCTGCAGGTCTTGCGGTCGCCCAGCAGTTGGCTCGTGCCGGTCACACGGTTGCGGTCTACGAGCGTGCTGATCGCGCAGGCGGACTGCTCCGTTACGGCATTCCAGAGTTCAAAATGGAAAAGAGCCACCTTGATCGGCGCATCGCCCAGATGGAGGCCGAAGGCGTCAAGTTCCGTACTGGCGTAGAAGTTGGTATCGACATCACTGCTGATGATTTGCGTGCTCGCTATGACGCGGTCGTCATTGCTGCTGGTGCAACCGCGTGGCGCGACCTTCCGGTTCCCGGTCGTGACGCTGATGGCGTATATCAGGCCATGGAATTCTTGCCGCTTGCTAATCGCATGTGCGAAGGCGACTTCGATGAAGTTCCTGTTTCAGCTGCTGGCAAAGATGTCATCATCCTCGGCGGTGGCGATACCGGAGCAGACTGCCTTGGCACGTCACTTCGTCAAGGTGCGCGATCGGTCACCCAGCTTGAGATCATGCCGCGACCATCGAATGAGCGCCCGGCTGGTCAGCCATGGCCGACCTACCCGATGCTCTATCGCGTTTCGTCTGCTCACGAAGAAGGTGGCGTTCGTGAGTATGCCGTCACCACTGAAGAATTCTTGAAAGATGAGAACGGCAATCTCCGTGGTCTCGTGATTAGCGAAGTCGAATTTAAAGACGGCAAGTTCGAGCCGGTTGCTGGTTCACGTCGCGAACTGCCTGCCCAGCTAGCGCTGTTGGCAATGGGCTTTGTTGGACCAGAGCATGGTGCGATGATCTCGCAGTTTGGTGTTGAGCTCGATCCGCGAGGCAATGTTGCTCGCAACAACACCTATGCCACCAACATTGAGGGTGTGTTCGTTGCTGGAGACGCTGGTCGCGGTCAGTCGCTCATCGTGTGGGCTATCGCGGAAGGTCGCTCTGCCGCTGCTGCGGTGGATGCGTTCCTCATGGGATCCACCCAACTTCCCGCGCCAATTCCGCCAACTGCTCGCCCGTTGATGGTCTAGGTTTATCCACGACGTTCACATTCGTTCAACTCGTAGCAACCCTTGAAAGGTATGGTGCACATCGTGCGTCGCGCGAAAATTGTTTGCACTCTCGGTCCCTCTGCTGAAAATCTTGAGCAGCTGCGGACTCTGGTGGCGGCAGGCATGGATGTTGCCCGTCTCAACCTCTCGCACGGTTCTCACGAGGAGCATCAGGCTCGCTACGACGCCGTTCGTGCTGCAGCCAACGAAGCTGGTCGTGGCGTTGGCATCTTGGTCGACCTTCAGGGTCCCAAGATTCGCACCGGCCGATTCACCAATGGCAAAGAAACATTGGTGCAGGGCCAGAAGTTCACGATCACCATCGATGACATTCAAGGCGATAACGAACGTTGCTCAACCACCTTCAAAGGCCTACCCGGTGACGTCCGCCCTGGCGACATGATCCTGATCGATGATGGCCGAATTTCGCTGCGTGCCGTCGAAGTCACCGCTACTGACGTCATCACAGAAGTTGTTGAAGCTGGCGTTATCTCAAACAACAAAGGCATCAACCTTCCTGGCGTTGCTGTGTCTGTCCCTGCGATGTCCGAGAAGGACATTGAGGACCTTCGTTGGGGTCTTCGTGCAGGTGTCGACATGATTGCTTTGTCATTCGTGCGCAATGCTGCAGACATTCACGATGTGCACCGCATCATGGACGAAGAGGGAATCCGCCTTCCAGTCATCGCAAAAATCGAAAAGCCACAGGCAGTCGAAAACCTTGACGAAATTGTTGATGCGTTTGATGCGATCATGGTGGCCCGCGGTGACCTTGGTGTTGAACTTCCACTCGAGCAGGTTCCACTCGTGCAGAAGCGTTGTGTCGCGGCCGCTCGTGCCGCTGGCAAGCCAGTCATCGTCGCCACACAAATGTTGGATTCGATGGTCAACGCTTCGCGCCCAACCCGCGCAGAAGCTTCTGACGTTGCAAACGCTGTCCTCGATGGTGCCGATGCCTTGATGCTCTCGGGCGAAACCTCTGTCGGCGATCATCCCGGTCTCGTTGTCTCGACGATGGCTCGCATCATCGAACATGTTGAAGCCGAAGCCTTGGAGCGCTTGCCGAAACTGGCTGAAGAAACTGGCAGCAGCACTGCTCGCGCCGTAACCCATTCGGCGACAGTTGTTGGCGAGGCCGTTGGTGCTTCGTATCTTGTGGCCTTCACAGAGACTGGCCTCTCGGCTCGACTGATGTCTCGTCACCGCAACCGGATTCCTATCTTGGCGTTCACCACCCAGCCCCGGGTTCGTTCGCAGTTGTCATTGGTCTGGGGCACCGAGACTTTCTTGGTGAACCCCGTCAAGCACACCGATGACATGGTGGAGCAGCTCGATGAAACTCTGCTCGAGATTGGTCGCGCCTCAATTGGCGAGAAGATCGTGCTCGTTGCCGGTGTACCACCCGGTGTGCCAGGTACCACTAACGGCATGCGCGTTGTCATTCTCGGTAATCGTCGTCACGGCATCTAGCAGTCTTCACCACTTGTGGCGGGCGGTAACTCTCCGTAGTCTTCCGCCATGCTCGACGATTACGCACTGTCACTAGGCGGGCGTTTGCGTGCGATTCGACAACAACAAGGTCTGAGTCTGCACGCCGTCGAAGAAAAGTCTGACGGTCGTTGGAAGGCCGTGGTTGTCGGCTCTTATGAGCGTGGCGATCGGGCCATCACGGTGGCCAAGCTCGCCGAACTGGCTCAGTTTTATGGCGTTCCTGTGGGCCAACTCTTGCCTGACGCTGAAAGTCGGCAGCGTGAAACCAAAGCTGTCCGCAAGGTCGTTGTCGACCTCGAGGCAATGGCCCGGGTGCCAGCCGAGGTCGTAGCGCCTCTCGCTCGTTTCGTGGCTTCGATCCAAGCCAAGCGCGGGGATTACAACGGCCGAGTCCTGACGATTCGGGCGGATGACCTGACCACGTTGGGGTTGCTTTTTGATCAGCCCGTTGCCGACGTGGTGGACCGACTCACCACATGGGGCATCATTCAGCCGCTTCGCTAAACCCTGCTAGATTTCTCCCGCTGCACCCGCAGCACTCCTCCTTTAAGACTCGTCCTGTGAGGCGAGGAAGGGGCTAGCCATGTCGGCTGCTACAAACGTACGCGTTGTACTCGAGGCTTCCGAAATTGCCCGAGCTATTTCACGCATCGCCCACGAAATCGATGAACGCACTAAGAGTGCGAGTGACGTCGTGATTCTCGGAATCCCAACTCGCGGCGTTTCCCTCGCACGCAGAGTCGCTTCGAAACTCTCTGACATCCAGGGTCATGACATTGCCGTGGGTTCACTCGATATCACGATGTATCGCGATGACTTGCGAATGCGCCCTGCCCGCGCTCTCATGCCGACGGAGATTCCGGCCGACGGTATCGACGGCAAGATCGTGGTGCTTGTTGATGACGTCTTCTTCTCAGGTCGCACTATTCGAGCGGCTCTCGATGCGCTCAACGAAATTGGCAGACCGAGAGCGGTGCAGCTTGCGGTGCTGGTCGATAGGGGACATCGAGAATTGCCGATTCGCGCTGACTACGTCGGGAAAAACTTGCCGACGTCCCTAGAAGAAAAAGTGTCAGTCAAGTTTGCCGATCATGATGGCGAAGACCTTGTCACGATTGAAGGTGCCTGATGCGTCATCTCCTGTCCGCGGCTGATCTTGACCGCACAACTGCCATTCAGATTCTCGATACGGCGCATGAGCTTGCTCGACTCACCGAACGAGGTGTGAAGAAACTTCCAACCTTGCGTGGTCGCACTGTCGTGAATTTGTTTTTCGAAGACTCCACGCGAACACGTATCTCTTTCGAAGCTGCAGCAAAGCGACTCTCTGCTGACGTCATCAACTTCAGTGCAAAAGGTTCAAGCGTTTCTAAAGGTGAAAGCCTCAAGGACACTGCGCTGACTCTCGAAGCAATGGGAGCCGATGCCGTGGTGATTCGTCACGGATCTTCAGGTGCGCCGCATGTTCTGGCGC
>JAFMIT010000015.1 GCA_017853815.1 Actinomycetota bacterium | reverse complement strand
CACGCGGGTGTAGCTCAATGGTAGAGCCTCTGCCTTCCAAGCAGACCACGCGAGTTCGATTCTCGTCACCCGCTCGTCAAAAAGCCCCCGGCTCAACGCTGGGGGCTTTTGCACTTCTCAGAATTACTGATCTGGGTCCGGCTGTGGAATCAATCCGCGGAGTTGACGTGGCAGTTCTTCCCAGGTGTCAATGGAAACATTGACGTGCTTCATAGCAGCAGCCCAACGCTGATCTTTAACTGCCTTGTCGCGGATCGGTTCTGCATATTTTTTCGGTTGGTAACTCAACAAATCTTCAATCGGACCAGTCGCCACGGCCTCGAGGAATACCGGATCAGAGTCTTTAAGCATTTCGTCGAGGACATGAATCGGAAGTTTGCCGTCCCACGCTTCCTGCTCAACGATGTCTCTCGCCCACTCGGTGTCGGCGGTAACTTGTGCAGCGTCCGCGAGTTGACCCGCAGCAGCCAGCGCAGACATTTTGAAAGCTCGAATGATTGCCTCGGTCTGGAATGCATCCCATTTCATCGGTTTCGTGACGTAGGGATTCCATTGCGGTTCAACAGCATTGTCGAGCCACAACTCAAAGTCGTATCCGCCATCAATCAACCACTTGCCGGCATCGGCCGATGAAACCCACGTGGACATGTTGTCAGGGTGATGCTCGGTGAGACCTGGGCGACGACGCACAATTTGGAAGTCGCCAGCATGCTGATCTGCGGCATATCCGACGCTCGAAGATTTGATGAACAGGTAGCAGCCAGCGTATTTCGCGGGGGCAGAAATCAGTCCCCATCGATCTAGCGGAATGCGAGTCTCAGCCACCTTGGCGCGCCACCTTCACAATTGGTTGGAACCGGAGTTTGTCGTTCGGCAAGACTAAGCGATGACTACCAAAAGTGTCAGCACATTCAAGAACTACGTGAATATTCTGACGCTCTCGTGACCAACTCAGCGTCGGGCCGAATGCCTGTGTACAGGACAAACTGCTCCACCGCCTGCAATGTCATCACCTCTGTGCCTCGGATGACTGGCACTCGGTGCGCCACAGCCGTTTGGATCAACAGAGTATTGGCAGGCACTGCCACCACATCAAAAACCAATTGGGCGCTAGGTATCAGACTGACGTCAAGCGGCAACTGATGCTCCGCTGCGGCACCTGCCATGCCCACGGGCGTGGCATTGATGATGACATCTGGGCGCAAGTGCTCAAGCGCAGCGAGGTAGTTTGCGTCGTACTGCTGAGCTATTTGCTCTCCCCGCGCGACATTGCGAGCCACCACAAATCTGTTCTCGTAACCGAGATCTGCGACCGCGGCCATCACTGCACGCGCCATTCCGCCACTGCCCAGAACTGCGATCGTCACCTCTGGATCGAGCTTCGACGACAGAAGCAACTGTCGAACCGCAACGAAATCAGTGTTGTAGCCGGTGAGATAACCGTCGTCGTTGACGATCGTGTTGACTGCATCAATCACACTCGCCGTGTCATCAATCGCATCGAGGTGCTCAATGACTGACTGCTTAAACGGCATCGATACCGCAGCTCCACGAATGCCCAGCGAACGAATTCCCGCGACCGCATCTTCAATATCGCGCGGCGCGAATGCTTTGTAGACGAAGTCCAGATTCAGAGCTTCATACAGATAGTTATGAAACCTCGTGCCGATGTTGCTTGGTCTTGCAGACATCGAAATGCACAGCTGGGTGTCCTTCGAAATCCGCAAAGACATGGCTATGAGTTTTCGTAGGTGGCGATCTGCGCAATCCGGCGATTGTGGCGTTCCGCGTTGCTGTACGGCGTGCTGATGAAGGCCTCCACGATTGCATACGCAGTTGCTTGGTCGTGCATGCGCGCACCGAGCCCAATCACGTTTGCGTTGTTGTGTTCACGAGCAAGCTGGGCAATCTCAACGCTCCAAGCCAAGGCTGCACGAATACCGACAACTTTGTTCGCTGCAATTTGCTCACCGTTGCCTGAGCCACCGATAACGACGCCCAAGCTGTCAGGCTCAGAAGCAACCGCTTCAGCGGCCGAGATACAAAAGGCGGGGTAGTCATCCTCGGCGTCGTAGGCATCCGCACCGTGATCCACAACGTCGTGCCCAAGGCCACGCAAGTGGTCCGCTAAGGCGTTCTTGAACTCAAAACCTGCATGGTCGGTGCCTAGATGAATACGCATGTGCGGATTGTGGCAGAGCCCGTCGGAGGGTCAAGAAGTTCGGTCAGATTAATCAAAAATCGGTCCGACAGTTCGGCTGCGCTTAATCTCGAAGAAGCCAGGCGTTGAAGCCACCGCGAGCACACCATCCCAGAGGACGCCTGCTGCCTCGCCTTTCGGGGCTGGGCTAATGACCGGCCCGAAGAAGGCCGTGCCGTTGACGTGAATCACAGGCGTCCCGACGTCCATACCCACCGGGTTCATACCTTCAGAGTGGGAATTCTTGAGGGCTTCATCAAACTCAGTCGAATCCCAGGCCTCGAGCAGGCTCTCTGGAAGGCCAACCGTCGTAAGTGCAGCGCGAACCGATTCCTTGATCTGGTCAGGGTTATCGGCATCAATGCCGCGACCGCCTAAGTGAATCTCCGCTCCGAGCGCGGTGTAGAGCCCTTCGATCACGTGCTCGCCATGAAGTTGTGCGGCTGCGGTTACGACGCGCACCGGCCCCCACGCCTGCGCCATCATGTTCACATAGTTGGCTGGCAAATCTCGCCCCTCATTGAGGACCGCGAGCGACATCACTCTGAATTTCACCTCAACATCCCGCACTCGGACAACCTCGAGCATCCAACGAGATGAAATCCACGCCCAAGGGCAGACAGGGTCAAAGTAGAAAGTCGCTTGCTGTTTCATAGACCCACTATGGCAGGACTGGCCAACCTCTGTGAAAATCAGCCGCTCGGGCCCAAAGACGCACCCACGAAAGGACCTCATGTCCACCACAAATCTCACTCGCGCCGAATGCGCTGAGCGCGCAGCCACTGTCCAAGTTGGCCATTACGACGTCGAACTCGACTTGTCGGATGTCAAAACCTCAGCCACTTTCACCAGCACGACAACAGTGACTTTCACTGGCGTCGAAGGTGCGAGCGTCTTCATTGACCTCGTCGCACCGACCTTGGTTAGCGCGACACTCAATGGCAACAGCGTCGATGCCAGCCACTTCGATGGGACGCGTTTGCAGCTCGAAGGTCTCGCCGCCGAGAACACTCTCGTGGTGGTTGCCCAATGCGCCTACAGCAACACTGGTGAGGGGCTTCATAAGTTCACCGATCCAGCTGATGACGAGGTATACCTCTACTCGCAGTTTGAAATCGCCGATGCCCGCCAAGTGTTCGCCTGCTTCGATCAGCCAAGTCTCAAAGCAACGTACCAATTCACCGTTCATGCGCCTGCGCACTGGAAAGTCTTCAGCAACACAGTTGCAGAAATCTCAGAAACTGGCGAAACCGCAACGCACCGCTTCGCCAAAACCAAGCGCATGTCGACGTACATCACCGCTGTGGTGGCTGGTCCGTATTACGGTGTCACCGACAGCTACACGGGCGCCTTCGGCACGTATCCACTCGGCCTCTACTGCCGTGCCTCGCTGTCCGAATATCTCGACGTAGACGACTTCTTCACCATTACAAAGCAGGGTTTCGACGTTTTTGAGCGTGACTTTGGCGTCGCCTACCCGTTCGAGAAGTATGACCAAATCATTGTTCCTGAATTCAACGCAGGCGCAATGGAGAACGCAGGCTGCGTCACGTTCTATGAAGGCGTGATCTATCGCGGTCGCGCGACGGACCATGAACGCGAATATCGCAGCAACACGATTCTCCACGAGCTAGCGCACATGTGGTTCGGAAACCTCGTCACGATGACGTGGTGGGATGACATTTGGCTTAACGAATCCTTCGCAGAGTGGGCTTCGTACTACGCCAACAACATTGGCACGCGCTTCAACCAGGCTTGGACATCGTTCCTTGTTGATCGCAAGATGTGGGCCTACCGCGAAGACCAGATGTCGGGCACACATCCGATTGCCACCGACATGATCGACCTCGACACTGTCGAAGTGAACTTCGATGGCATCACGTACGCCAAAGGCGCATCTAGCCTTCGCCAGCTTGTCGCTTTCGTTGGTGAAAAGGATTTTCTCGCGGGCCTCAACCAATACTTCAAGAAATATGCCTGGGGCAATACCGAGCTCAAGGACTTGCTCGCTGAACTTGAATCTGCGAGCGGTCGCGATCTTTCAGACTTCACGTCGTCCTGGCTGCAGACTGCTGGCGTCAACCTAATTCGTCCGGACGTTGCCGTCGACGCAGATGGAAACTTCAGTCGCGTGACTGTGGTTCAGGAACCGCCAGCCGAACCTGCTGGACTTGCGCCTTCACTGCGAAAGCATCGCATTGCGATTGGTCTCTACAACTTGGTTGATGGACGACTTCAGCGCGTGCAGCGCCTCGAGGTCGACATCGATGGTGCCCGCACGGATATTGCGGAACTCATTGGTGTCAACCAGCCTGACTTGCTTCTCCTCAATGACGACGATCTCTCCTTCGCGAAGGTCCGTCTCGATGAGAAGAGCCTCGCGACGGCGGTGTCTTCACTTGGCACGATTGAGAGTTCGTTGTCGCGCGCACTGCTCTGGGCTTCCGCCTGGGACATGACGCGTGATGCCGAAATGAGCACGAGCGCTTTCGTCGATCTCGTGATCGGGGCGATGGGTAAAGAGCAATTCATTCCGATGGTTCAGCGCAACCTCGTCCAAGCTCGAACCGCTGCCCACCTGTACTCAGCTCCTGCGAATCGTGAAAAGAATTTGATCAGACTTGCAGATGCCTACCTCGAGTGGGCTCGCACGTTGCCAGCAGGTTCTGACACCCAATTTGCATCTGCCAAGAACTTCGTCGCCACGGCGCGAACAGATGAACAACTCAACATCGTCCAAAGCCTGCTCGATGGATCGACGACAATTGAAGGAGTCACCATCGATGCTGACTTCCGTTGGGTGTTGATCTCGCGACTTGCAGCGACTGGTCGCGCTACCTTGGCGCAGATTGATGCCGAAGCTGCCTCCGACGTCACCGCCGCTGGTGTGCGCAATGCCGCCGCTGCTCGCGCTGCCATGCCAACGAAAGAAGCGAAGGACGCCGCATGGGCGTCGATCTTCGGTGCAGACGAACTATCGAATGAAGTTCTCACTGCCACGGTGATGGGCTTCATGGCCATGGATCAGGCCGAGCTGTTGGCAGAGTACACAGACGCTTACTTTGCGGCGCTGCCCGAAATCTGGGAAACACGGAGCAACGAAATTGCTCAGACGATCACGACTGGATTGTTCCCAGCACTTCAGATCAGCCAGGCGACTGTGGATCAAACCAATGCGTTCTTAGCCAATGTCGAAGTGCCTTACGGCTGCAAGCGTCTCGTCGGTGAGGGTCGCGATGCACTGGTTCGAGCACTCAAGGCGCAGGCCGCGGACGCCTAAAACTTCCACCAATGATGAAGGGGCAGGACCAATTGGTCCTGCCCCTTCATCGTGAACTTTGCTTCAGCGCTGAACGACATCCGCCGAAGGCTTTGGATTCCAGTTGTCACCTGTCGCCGGTGCAGAGGATCGACGCCAGGCTGGAATCGACCACAAGAACCAAATGACTGCGCTGATGAGAGCGGGCGCCACGACGAACCACATCACTGTTTCCATGACGCTCATGCCGGGGCCAGCTTCTTCACCGGCATCGTTGGAATACGCCATAACCGATGAGGCCAGAGCAAGCGACGCAGATACGCCAAGGGAAAGAGTCACTGCAGAACGACGAATGAATGAGCGCATGGGAATAGCCTAACGAATGCTTAACGAGGCGCGGTCTACCAATGGCGACGGTGTGTGACCGCCGCGATGAGTCGATCCGCCCGTTCAGCGGCCGCGATACTCTCCGTAAAGTCCTCGATGAGCAATGGAGTTCCATCGGCGTGGCATGTCGGCACTCGCCAATTGGGATATTCCTGATCAGTTCCAGGCTGATTCTGTGCCCGCATGTCTCCGACTAGATCGGGAACCGCCACGGCGAGAAGTCGGCATGGCGTATGAGCAAGCACTCGGTGAAGGCCCTCAACCTGCTGCTGCACCGTCACTTTGCGGGTCCAGGAAGTTTCGTCCAAGAAACCGCGGCTACGTAGAAGCGCATCCCATTGAGCCTGTGACCGCCGGTGATCGGCCCATTCATCGTCGACTGAGCGTTCGAGCAAACCAAGGCTCTCGCGCATGCGAATGTGTTCACCATCGATGAATCCAGCAGTTGGCGGCAGGTCGTGAACAGTCACTGTTCCCAAGCAGAGTTGTCGCCAGCGTTCAGGGGCAAGCGGTCCCCCGGTTTCGTCGCTCTCGAACCAGAGAATCGACGTTCCAGCGATACCGCGCTGACCGAGGTATTCAAGAATCCACGGTTCAACTGTTCCAAGATCCTCACCCACGACGAAGGCGCCAGCTCGATGAGCTTCAAGGGCAAGAATGCCGACCAAGGCTTCGTGGTCGTACTTCACGAAAGTGCCAGAAGCGGCACTCATTCCGTTAGGAATCCACCAGAGTCGGAAAAGACCGAGAGCATGATCAACGCGAATGCCACCGCTGTGACGAAGAATCGTGCGAAGCATGTCGCGATACGGCTTGTATGCGGCACTTACTAGTGCATCTGGTCGCCACGGAGGCTGCGACCAATCTTGACCCTGCTGATTAAAAGCATCCGGCGGAGCACCCACCGAAACCCGCTGCGCAAGCACATCTTGTAGCGCCCACGCGTCCGCGCCTTCAGGATGCACACCGACCGCGAGGTCATGAACAATGCCTGCGTTCATTCCGCTGGCAAGTGCAGTGGCCTGCGCCACGGCGAACTGCTCGTCGAGCAGCCATTGAAGTTTCATATAGAAGTCAATGCGATCAGCGAATTGCTGTGTGTACTTGGCGACGTCTGCACCGTCTGGTCGTCGAATGCCTTCGGGCCACGTGCCAGAGCTGATTCCCCATTTTTCGGCGAAGGCACACCATTTCGCAAACTGCACGAGACCGTCGCCTTCTTTTGCGCAATACGCATCGAAAGCAGATTGGCGCGTCGCAGAAAGAGGTTCCGCCAGCATCAGCTCAAGTGACGACTTTTTTGCGGCCCACACCCGGTCGCGGTCGAGCAAATCAGCAGTGAGATTGAGCTTTTTCAACTCGTCGGCGAATGCGTCCACTTTCTTCTTCGCGGCACCACCGAGCTTCGAGTACTCAGGGATGGATTCGATGCTCAGGAAGATGGGATTGAAATATCGGCGAGTGGCAGGCAGATATGGTGAAGGTGCCATAGGCGGCGAGACTTCAGCTGCGTGCATCGGATTGACGAGGACGAAACCTGCGCCTTTTTTGCCGCCCCACTCTGCTAACGCCCCAAGATCTCCGAGGTCACCAAGGCCCCACGATTTTTTCGATCGAGTGGCATAAAGCTGCGCCATCAATCCCCAGGTGCGTCGATCGCGCATCTTCTCCGGCAGTTGGAGATATCCAGGCGTAACGACCAGCACACAGGTAGCAACGACCGGGTCGTCCTCGCCGTTGTCGCTCGTCGCCTGAATGGTGTGCCATCCCAAAGGCAAATCTGTTGGCACCGCAAACGTCGCTTCGCCCGTGAGAACCCCATCAATCATTCGCGGCGCGACGTATCGATCTACTTGTGACAAGGGAACCCGACCGCCAGATTCAAGATCGACCCAGGCAACCACAGGCGCACCATCGGCGACATGGATCTGGAAGTCCTTGTCGAAGCCCTGCCGCGCGATGACCACCGCGGGCAACATGGCACGCCACGGGCCGTTGTTGAGCCGGTCCCACGCTTTGGCGCGGCCCTGGGCCGTCGTGACATCCACCTGCAGTGCGGCAAGCACGTTTTCGAGAGTCGCTGCGGAGATGATTTTGTGATTCCCCTGCTGATCCCAGTACTCGGTAGCTACGCCGAGCGCTCGAGCAAGTTCGACAACTTCTTGGCTCGGCGTGGTCAAGGTCTCGGCGGTGACCGTCACGAAATCCTCCAAAAGCATCCATTTGCTGAGTGGGCGAGCGAAGGTTAGACCCTCACTGTCTTAGTCTCCCGTGTGTGGCTACGACTGACTACCCAAATGCAACCCGTCTTGACCTGATTGAAACCATTCACGGTCATGAGGTCTCCGATCCCTACCGCTGGCTCGAAGACGCCGATTCCGAGCAGACCCGAGACTGGTCCGCCGCGCAGGCAGGTTTGTTCGCACAACACCGAACTGAATGGTCCACTCGCGAGCACTGGGAGAAACGACTTTCAGAGTTCTTGTCGTCGGGAATGATTTCTGCGCCGTACTGGCGAGGCGAACGGCAATTCTTTATGCGACGAACCGCTGGCCAGGAGCATGCAATCTTGTTCACGGTCGACCCAGACGGCACCGAGCGTGTGCTCGTCGACGTGATGAAGATTGATCCAGCGGGAACCACCACTCTCGATTCCTGGCAGCCATCTAAAGAGGGTGACTTGCTCGCCTACCAAATCAGCGTTGGCGGTAGCGAGGAAGCATCTCTCTATGTCATGAACGTTGCATCTGGCGAGATTGTTGATGGTCCGATTGATCGCGCCCGCTACTCCCCTGTCGCGTGGCTCGTCGGCGGCCAAGCGTTTTATTACGTGCGTCGGCTCGACCCCAGTCTCCTGCCAGATGATGAACACCAGTATCACCGCCGGGTGTACTTGCATCGCCTTGGCCAACCAACCAGCAGTGACATCGAAATTTTCGGTGCAGGATTAAAGATCACCAACTACTACGGCGTGAGTGTCAGCCGCGATGGCCGCTGGTTGGAGATCACAACTCACGAAGGAACTGCGCCACGAAACGAGTTGTATTGGGCAGATTTGTCAGAAGGAGCTCCTGAAGCACCGGACCTTCGTCGCATTTTTGCCGACATCGATGCACAAGCAGGTTTTAGCGTTGGCCGCGACGGCCGTCTCTACATTTCCACGGACTGGAACGCACCACGCGGTCGATTGTGCGTGGCTGATCCAGCTAACGCCATGCCCGACACCTGGGTTGACTTGCTCGCAGAAGACACTGACGCGGTGCTCGTCGGGACTGTCACTCTTGATGGACCTGAACTCGCTGAACCTTTAATTCTTGCTATTCGCACGCGTCACACAGTCAGCGAGATGGCCGTTCATCGCCTCTCCGATGGCGCCTTCATCAAGAAAATAGATTTGCCTGGCGCCGGCACGATCGGAGCGGTTTCGGAACGTCCAGACGGAGGGCCCATCGTCTGGTTCACCTATACAGACCATGTGCGCCAGAGTTCTGTGTTCACTTTTGATGCTCGCGATTTCAGCATCCATCAATGGGCGACACCACCCGGCGCAGTGAAGGTGCCCGCAGTGACCTCACAACAAATTGAGTACACCTCAAAAGACGGCACCGTCGTGCGGATGTTCATCGTGAGCCCTACCGCCGCACCGCTTGCGCCACTGCCAACCATTCTCTACGGCTACGGCGGATTTGGGATTTCACTTAATCCGCAGTTCTCTGCCGAAATCTTGTCGTGGGTCGAAGCAGGCGGTGTCTATGCAGTTGCCAACATTCGCGGTGGAGGTGAAGAAGGCGAAGAGTGGCATCGCGATGGCATGCTGGCAAACAAACAGAATGTTTTCGATGATTTCGAATCTGCGGCCGAGTGGCTCATCACACACGGATGGACCTCGCGATCTCAGTTAGCGATTGCTGGCGGCTCTAATGGCGGCCTGCTCGTGGGCGCTGCCCTGACCCAACGCCCAGATTTGTATGCGGCGGTTGTGTGTTCAGCACCATTGCTCGACATGGTTCGGTATGAGCTTCATGGGCTTGGCGCCACGTGGAACGTCGAGTACGGCAGCGCCAACGTTGCCGAACAGTTCGAGTGGCTGTACGCATACTCGCCCTACCATCGCGTGCAAGAAGAAACTGCTTACCCCAGCGTCTTGTTCACTGTCTTTGATGGCGACACGCGCGTCGACACTTTGCACGCACGCAAACTGTGTGCGGCGCTGCAGCACGCGACTATTGGTGAGCGGCCGATTTTGATTCGGGCTGAGGCTGAAGTCGGTCATGGTGCTCGCTCCGTCTCAAAGAGCATCGCCCTTAAGGCCGACGAATTAGCATTCGTCTCTGCCCACACTGGTCTCACGCTCAAGGCGGAATGACATGAATTCATTACTGCTCGTTGCAGACAAAGTGGTCGCCACTGGTGACCAACTTCTGCAATGGTTCCTCGGGTGGCCCGCGTATACGTTGGCTGTAGTTGCCGTGGCGATGATCGTTCAGCGCACAGTGACAGGCATGGTCCGTCGCACCGTTCGCAAAGCTGCGGCATCCGCAAATCGTGAACGTCTCGGCGCCGCCAAACGTGCCGCTCGCACGGCTGAGCTGACCGATATCTTGATGGGTGAACGTCGTGAACAGCGCGCCGAAGCGATCGGCCAGCTGCTGAGAAGCGCCGCTTCGCTGATGATCTGGAGCACCGCGCTTCTGCTCATCCTCACTCGACTCGGGGTGGATGTCGCACCGTTGCTCGCGAGCGCCGGTGTCGTCGGTGTCGCGCTCGGCTTCGGTGCGCAGACCATGGTCAAGGACTATCTCGCAGGCATTTTCCTCATCATCGAAGACCAGTATGGCGTCGGCGATGTCGTCGATCTTGGTGGTGCCGTCGGCACCGTCGAAGAAGTCACTCTTCGCACGACACGCTTGCGAGATATGTCCGGTGTGGTTTGGTACGTCCGCAACGGTGAGATTAATCGAGTCGCTAATCGATCTCAGGGTTGGACAATGGCATCGATTGAACTGCCAGTGGCTTATGACGAAGATTTGGATCGGATACGAAGCATCATCGAAAACATTGCGGATGACATGGATACCGATCCCGCTTATGACGATGTTTTGCTCGGTCGCCCTGAATTTGCTGGCGTCGAATCCGTGAGCGGAGATGCAGTATTCATTCGCATCGTCGCAAAGTCAGCACCTGAACAACAAGTGGTGCTGGCTCGTGAAATTCGCGAACGAGTCAAGCTCGCCTTCGACCGCGCCGGGGTGCGGGTACCCGTTCTCGCTCGGCCGTACCCGACACCAGGCATGCCTCCGCAAGCACCACAGCGATAGACATGACTGAAGCTAGTTTCTACGAACGCGTTGGCGGCGCCGATTTCTTTACCGCGCTGGTCGATGATTTTTACGCTGGTGTGGCCACAGACGACATCCTGCGTCCGATGTATCCGGACGCCGAACTGTCGGCCGCGAACGAACGCCTGCGGCTTTTCTTAATTCAGTACTGGGGCGGACCAAGCACATACTCCGAGCTCAGAGGCCACCCTCGACTCCGGATGCGGCACGCTGAATTCAAGATCGATGCAGAGGCTCGAGATCGTTGGCTCCAGCACATGATGGCTGCGGTCCAAAATCGCCACTTGCCCGAACCGCTGAACGAAGAGCTCACGAACTACCTCGTACAGGTGGCCCACTTTCTGCTCAACACGTTGCCGGATGACATCGCTGCGTTGCATAACCGCTAAATCGCGGCGTGGTCGTGGCTCTTAAACTCTGCGGATGACGAATTTCACTCACGTTGCTGGCCGTGTTCACGCCGATCTCGCTTCGCCTGACTGGTGGCGTGAAGCCGTCATCTACCAGATCTACCCAAAGTCCTGGGCAGACTCAAACGGCGATGGCATTGGTGACCTCAACGGAGTTCGGCAGAACCTGCCGTACCTCGCAGAGCTCGGCGTCGATGCCATCTGGTTTTCGCCTTTCTTCGTCGGACCACAGACCGACGGCGGGTACGACGTTGCGGACTACCGCGACATTGATCCGATGTTCGGCACTCTCCAAGACGCTGAAGCCTTGATCCAAGAGGCACACGAGCTTGGCATCAAGATCATTATCGATGTGGTGCCTAATCACACCTCGGTCGAGCATCCTTTTTTCAAGGCCGCAATCGCAACACCGCCAGGCAGTCCAGAGTGGGAGCGTTACCACTTGGTGCGCGGCCAAGGGGAAAATGGCGAACTTCCACCCAACGATTGGATTTCAATCTTCAGCGGGCCTGCGTGGACGCAGACCAACTTCGAGGGCAAACCAACGGGATATTGGTACCTGCATATTTTCGATGCAGGACAGCCAGATGTGAATTGGGATCATCCGGACATCGTCGATGAATTCGACAAGACCTTGCGCTTTTGGTTCGACCGAGGTGTCGACGGTTTTCGGATTGACGTCGCGCACGGGCTTGTTAAATCTGAAGGTTACCCTGGTGGCGGCGAGGAGAAAGTTCTCGATGAGAATGGCGAAATCGTTGACATCATTCCGCATCCTTACTGGTGCCAAGACGGTGTCCACGAGATCTACCGACGCTGGCGTGCGATCGCAAACGAATACACCCCGACGCGAATTTTCGTTGGCGAAATTGGTGAGCCGACCACTGCACGGGTCGCAAAATATCTGCGCCCTGACGAACTTCATACCGGGTTTAACTTCGGGTATTTGACTGCACAGTGGCACGCAGATTCAGTCCGCAAGAATGTCAATGAAACCATCGAGTTCAATGTTCCGATTGGCGCACCGACAACCTGGGTGACAGACAACCACGACACCACCCGTTCTGTGACTCGCTATGGTTGCGATTGGCCAGCACACAACTGGGCGGATAGCGTCGATCGCGACAGCAAGTTCAGCAATCACTACGTCGCTAATGATGAAGAAGTGGCACTCGGTCGTCGCAGAGGACGCGCATCGATGCTTCAAATGCTCGCGCTACCTGGATCTGCCTACATCTATCAAGGTCAAGAACTCGGACTTGAAGAAGTGCGGGATATTCCTGCGGAGAAGCGACAGGATCCTGTCTACATCAACTCCAAAGGTGACATCGTTGGCCGCGACGGCGACCGAGTACCAATGCCATGGACACGCTCTGGAAAGTCCTTAGGTTTCGGACCTGAGGACGGTGCCGAGCCATGGCTTCCAATGCCTCGCCGCTGGAGCGAAGTTTCTGTCGAAGCGCAGCTCGAAGATCCAGATTCGATGCACAGTTTGACTCGCACAGCCCTACTGCTCCGTCGGCAATTGCCCTTGCTCGGGAGCGGTCAGATGCGTTGGCGTGACGACCTTGTGGAGAGCGCGAATGTGCTCGCTTTCGAGAGATTCGACGAGACCAGCGTCAGTTCGGTTGTGTGCGTTGCGAACTACGGCGACGAGAACGTTTCGGTAGCAGCGCTATCTGTGCTGATCGCAAGCCAACCTGATGTCTCTTTGCATAACGGACATGTCGTTATTCCACCAGATACGACAGTGTGGTTAATCCTCTAATGCCGAAAATTCATCGCGCCTGGTTGGTCGCGGCCGTCACTTTCGTGACCTTGATTGCCGCTGCAGCCTTCCGCTCTTCAATGGGTGTGATGCTGGAACCGCTGGAAAGCGAATTCGGCTGGGATCGGGCGACGACTTCATCCGCGGCCTCATTGAACCTCTTGGTTTACGGACTCGTCGCTCCTTTTGCGGCCGCATTGATGCAAAGGTTCCGAGTGCGCGACGTCGTGAGCGTGGCGCTCATGTTGGTGGCTGTCGGATCTGCGGCGACCTACTGGATGACCGCGAGCTGGCACTTGCTAGTGCTGTGGGGCTTGTTCGTCGGTTTTGGCACAGGGTCGATTGCGCTTGTATTCGGCGCCATCATTGCCAACCGATGGTTCGTCGCTCGACGAGGCCTCGTGACGGGAATTTTTAGTGCAGCTTCCGCAACCGGCCAATTGATTTTCTTGCCGACGGTCGCGAATCTCGCGATGGAGTACGGCTGGCGAACTGCCGCGGTAACGATTGGTGGCCTGGCACTGCTTATCGTCCCTGCCGTGCGGCTTGTCCTTGCCGATTCACCTGCAGAAATTGGCTCAAAGCCCTACGGTGCGGATGACTCCTACGAATCGCCTGAGATCCCCCGGCTTTCACTCGGTCAGGTAGCGAGCTCAACCGTTGCGACGCTGAGAGACTCGTTGACGCAGCGACCCTTCATCATTCTTGCGGGCACTTTCTTCGTCTGTGGCTGGTCAACAAACGGCATCATCCAAACGCATTTCATTGCCGCGGCACACGACCATGGAATGCCGATGAATATCGCTGCCGGATTGCTGGCACTGATCGGCGTTTTTGACATCATTGGCACGGTGATGAGCGGCTGGCTCACCGACCGATTCGACTCTCGCTATCTGCTTGTCGCGTATTACGGATTACGCGGACTTTCGCTTTTGTATGTCCCGTACGTTTTGGGTCCTCATGTTGAGCCGTCAATGCTGTTCTTCATCGTTTTCTACGGCCTCGACTGGGTAGCGACTGTTCCGCCGACGGTGGCACTGTGTCGCCAACATTTCGGCCTTGCCAAGACTGGCGTGGTGTACGGATGGGTGTTCGCCTCACACATGGTCGGTGCGGGTGCTGGCGCATCCTTTGCCGGATGGATTCGTTCTTCGAACGGCGACTACGCACTCGCGTGGCTGACAGCGGGGCTTCTGTGCATTGCGGCGGCGGCCTCGTTTGCGCTGATGCCGAAAAAGACTCTCGTCGGTTAACGGCTAGATAACGCGGAGTTTTGGCCGTGCCTGGTTCGTGTTGACGAACACCTGACCCGCTGGCGTCACAAGTCGCTTCCACCCGCTCAAAGTCGAAAACTCGACCCGGGCATTTGCGTGACTTAAGAAACCAAGCGAACGTGCCGCATGCAATGCCTTTAGCGGGAAGGCGGCGATTCCCGGCCGTGACCAGATTCCTTCGGCCATGTGATCAAGAAACTTTCGGTCCGCACTCGGGAACTGCTCGACTTGCTTGTGGTAGTCCGAGATTGCCGCATCGACGAGGTCAGCCGCCGCACTCGCAGCAATGCGCTCTGAAGGCACCCAAGATCCCTGCGGTGGTAAGTCTCGCAACTGCGGCGTCAGCGGCAGGTCGTCTGGCAGCGGATAAGCGGCCTCTTTGTTGCTTTCCGTCGCAGTCGAGAGATCACCAAGAATGTCTCTCATTCGGCCTGCGGACACAACTGTGTCAAGCGCAAGATCAGGGATTTCGCCTAGCGGGACGGCGATGAAGGCGAGGCAGCCCATCGGGGTCGTCGCCCAAAGGCCAGCCACCCCAGCTTTCGTTTGGATTCGAACCAGTCCAGCCGGGTCCCATGAGGCGATTCGGCGAAGGAACGACGCCACGTGCACGGCTTCTTGATACTTGAGCACGATGGGCGACCTAAACGACATGGGCGAATTGTCGCCCTGTCAGAGAGACACCGCAAAAGGAGCGAACGCCTAACCCTCGGTGAGCGTGAAGTTCGTGAACGCGTCTCGTAAATCATCAGGAATGCGGATCACGGTCTGAGTTTCCATCAACACGGTGACCATGACGGTGCGAGCCTTGGCATAGATAGTGCCGGCCGCGTCGATGAACTCATAACCAAGCTCATACGAGGCGCCCTTCACCGCTGCAATCCACAATCTCACGGTGATGCTTGACTGATCCATAGCAATGGGCGCTATGTAGTCAATCTCGTTGTGCGCGACAAAGTGCCCCACAACTGCAAGTTCGCTCCGCGGAATCCCGGTTGCTGACACGAGTCCAACACGAGCGTCTTGCATAAAGTCGAAATACCGAACGTTGTTCACATGCTGGAGTGCATCAAAATCACCCCAGCGCAGCTGGACCGTATGTTCGAATGCAGGCATTAGCGCGTCAGTTTGCGGTATGTCGCACGATGAGGACGAGCCGCGTCCGCACCCAGCCGCTCAATCTTGTTCTTCTCGTAGGACTCGAAGTTTCCTTCAAACCAGAACCACTGACTGTCCCCTTCGTACGCCAAGATGTGAGTGGCGATGCGATCGAGGAACCAGCGGTCGTGCGATGTAATCACAGCACAGCCTGGAAATTCCAAAAGTGCATTCTCAAGGGAACTCAGTGTCTCGACATCAAGGTCGTTCGTCGGTTCGTCGAGAAGCAAGAGATTTCCACCTTGCTTCAAAGTGAGCGCCAAATTCAGGCGGTTTCGTTCTCCACCAGACAGCACACCCGTCGGCTTTTGCTGGTCAGGACCTTTGAATCCAAAGGCGCCGATGTAAGCACGCGATGGCATTTCGACGTTTCCAACCTTGATCCAGTCGAGACCGTCTGAAATCACTTCCCACACAGATTTTGTGGCCTCAAGACCAGAACGACCTTGATCCACGTAGGACAGCTTGACGGTTTCACCCACACGGATCGAGCCAGAGTCGGGCGCTTCCGAATCTTCTGCGAGCGCGGCGCCTGCTGCCGTGACAATCATGCGGAAGAGCGTCGTCTTGCCAACGCCGTTGGGTCCGATAACACCGACGATGCCGTTGCGAGGGAGAGTGAAAGACAGGTGATCAATCAGAACGCGATCGTCGAAACCTTTTGACATGTCATTGACTTCGACAACGACTGCACCAAGCCGAGGGCCAGGTGGAATCTGAATTTCATCAAAGTCCATCTTGCGCGTCTTCTCGGCCTCAGCCGCCATCTCTTCGTATCGGTCAAGACGTGCCTTGCTCTTGGTCTGACGAGCCTTGGCTGAAGATCGCACCCACTCGAGTTCATCACTCAACCGCTTGCGCAGCTTCGCATCCTTCTGGCCTTCGACCTTGAGACGAGCCTGCTTCGCTTCGAGGTAGGTCGAGTAGTTGCCTTCGTATGGGTAGCAGCGACCACGGTCGAGTTCGAGAATCCACTGTGCAACGTTGTCGAGGAAGTACCTATCGTGGGTAATCGCAACAATCGTGCCTGGGTACTTTTCTAGATGTTGCTCCAACCACTGCACACTCTCGGCATCCAGGTGGTTGGTGGGCTCATCGAGTAGCAGCAAGTCAGGCTGTTGCAGCAACAGCCGGCACAATGCCACACGTCGGCGCTCGCCACCAGAAAGAACCGTTACGTCAGCATCCGGCGCGGGACAGCGCAGCGCATCCATTGCCATCTCTAGCTGGGCATCAAGATCCCAGGCGTTGAGGTGGTCGATTTTTTCTTGGAGTTTGCCCATTTCTTCGAGCAGCTTGTCGTAGTCAGCGTCTGGATTCGCCATCTCAGCAGAGATCTCGTTGTACCGATCGAGCATTGCCTTGGTTTCAGCAACACCCTCTTGGACGTTTTCGAGTACGGTCTTTGTTGGATCGAGGTTCGGCTCTTGGGCGAGCATGCCGACGGTGTAGCCAGCGCTCAGGTCGGCGTCACCATTCGAGACTTTCTCGACACCCGCCATGATCTTGAGCAGCGTTGACTTACCGGCACCGTTAGGACCAACCACGCCAATCTTTGCGCCAGGCAGGAACGAAAGGGTCACATCGTCAAGAATGACTTTGTCGCCGTGAGCTTTACGTGCTTTGCGAAGGGTGTAAATGAATTCAGCCATGAGGCGGAAGCGTACCCGCCAAAATCATGCGCTCTTGCGTTCGATGTCAGCACTCGCGTCAAAAAGCTCACCGTCCATCGCAGCCACTGAAACTCCTGCCGCCGCAGCCAAGTCCACTAATCGCTCGGCATTTTCTTGAGTCCATGGATCGATGGCCGACAGTTCCTCTTCTTCATCAGTCTGCTCGCGTCGATAGCGGCTGAAGGTTGATGTCCCCCGAGTGAGGTCATGCCCTACTGACGTTGCCTCAATTTCGACGACAACACCACTCTTATCCTCATTCGACCACTCGCGTACTCGCAGGCGGCCGATCACGAGCACTGGGTCGCCGCGGCGCAAACTCACCAGCACATGGTCTGCTAGCAGTCGCCAGCAATTTACCGTGACATACGTCGTATCAAGGTCGACCCAGGTGTTTGTTGTTCGATTGAATCTTCGATTATTCGCCGCGAGGCGAAAGCTCGAGAGGGTCGCACCACTGCGAGTGCTAATAGATCTGACATCAGAGACCACATTGCCAACAATGGTCGTTGGAATCTCACTCATGTTTTCTCCTTAAGTATTGAGTGACCCGAGCATGGCTCCTCGAAAACTGAAGAAAAAGGCATTTCTGAGAACTGTGGATAGACCTAACCCAAAGACCCCGTTGTGGATATCAACGCGAAATCTGCGAACATTTGCCACTCAGGCGCCTGTAGCTCAACGGATAGAGCAACCGGTTTCTACCCGGTCGGCTGAGGGTTCGAGTCCTTCCAGGCGCGCCAACAATTCCCAATTCCCCACCGTTTACGCCTGCTCGTCAGGTAAATTTCCGCCATCGACTCGGGACTTTGGGGGCATCGTGAACGTAAGAAACAATCGCCGGGGCTTCTTCCCAGCGTTCCCCGCGACAGGCGACATTCCAGCCAGCTCGCAGAGGGACCTGGCACTCGATGCTGTTCGCTCATGGTCGCTATTCGTGGTGGTGTTCGGACATTTCATCATGCAAATCCTTTTCTGGGATGGCGACATCCCCGCTGGTGGAAACACTCTCTCGTCGGGAAGACCCTGGCCATACGTCACGTGGATTTTGCAAGTCATGCCTTTGTTCTTCGTTGCGGGCGGCGCCGTCAACATCGGAAGCTTTGCTCGCGCTCAAGGTCACTACAACGAATGGCTGTGGCAGCGCGTAAGGCGATTAATGAAGCCGACGGCGGTTTACTTGCTGACCATGGCGGTGGTCTTCAGCGTCATCACAGTCGTCGTCGATCAAGAAATCACTGATCCGCTGTGCACTGGCATTACTGGTCCACTGTGGTTTCTCTCGGTCTACATTGCAGTGACAGCGATGACACCGCTAACGAGTCGCTGGTGGAATCGTTGGGGCTTGAAGTCCATCGTTGCACTCACCGGTGTAGTCGCAGTTGTTGACTATCTGCGTTTGCAGGTTTTCGACCCGGCAGGAACTCTCAATCTCGTCGTTGCCTGGGTACTTGTCCACCAGTTCGGCTACTGGTACCAGAGCGGAGTCACCACCCGCCAAGCTCAGAGTTTGATTGCGATAGGACTGGGCGCAAATGTTCTCATCACTCAAATACTGGGCTGGTATCCAACCTCGCTGGTAGGGATACCTACTGAAGCATTTTCGAATATGGCTCCGCCCACCATCGTTCTCGTATTCCACTCGATGGTGCTGTTCGGACTGTTCGTGCTGCTTGCACCGTGGCTGAGACAACGAATGTCAACGCCTCGCGGCTACAGGGCTACCTCTAGAGCAGCGATGCTCGCCATGACTGTGTACCTGTGGCACATGTTCCTGCTCGTCGCCTGGTTGTCTTTCCTGCACCTCATCGGGCTTGATTTGCCGGTTCGCATCGAGAACAGCGTCATCGTTCCTGACGGTGGGGCGTACTGGATTTACCTAGTGCCTGCCACCATCTGTTATGCAGCCATTGTCTACACAGTTGTACGGTTTCTTTGGCCGTTGGAGTTCATGAAAATTGCCTGGTTTGATGCTGCCAAAAATAAAGTGTCGCACTCGATTCTGCGAGCAGTTATTGGTTGCACGTTGCTTTCGGTGGGACTGCTCGGAATCTCTGGAGGCGGATTCTCTGGATTCCCCGTTGCAATGCATTCGGCGTTCGGGATTCCGATTTACACCTCAGGTTGCTTGATCGCTGTTGCGCTTGGCTTAGCGCTGCTTCGTCAGCCCGCTCGGCGAGAAGATCCTGCTAGCAGCTAGCGCGAATAACCAACTCGGTTGGCAAGACCACTGGGGTCACTTTGATGCCCTGCAAGAGTTTGATCATCAATGAGGCCGCAGTTTCACCAAGACCCGTGATGTCTTGTCGAACAGAGGTCAGTGGCGGACGCACTGTCTGGGCAATCACCGAATCATCGAATCCGACGATACGAACATCGTCAGGGCAACTCAGTCCTGCTTCTTCAAGTGCTGCAATCGCACCCGCGGCCATCAGGTCATTGGCACAAAAAACGCCGTCGGGCGGAATCTTGAGCGCCAACAATTTCGACATCAACGCTTTGCCGCTCTCGAACGAAAAGTCACCGTTAAGAATGTATTGCTTGGGTGCGCGGTACTCAGCTTCGCTGCACGCATCGAGAAAACCATCGAGGCGTCGTCGGCCAGCCGTGGTCCCCACGTCACCGGTAATCATGGCGAGTCGCTCGCAACCTGCTTCGAAAAGCTGGTTCGTCGCGATGTGTCCACCGCCACGCTGATCAACGTCGACGTACACGAGGCCACTGTCCTTATGTGGCGCTCCCACGACAACAACAGGTAGACCGTGCTTGGAGAGGTTCTTGACCAACGTGTCTCGATGCAATTGGAAGAAGATCGCACCGTCCACTTCACCGCTGTCGAGATACCTAGCGATGGCTCCATCGACCTTGTTGGCCTGGGTAACCATGAGAAGAGTCTGCAATTCGTTGGCCATCAACACTTTGCTCACGCCAGATGAAACTGTGGCCCAAAAAGGATCTTCAAAAACGCCGAGGTCGTCTTCAATCACGATTGCAATAAGTCCGGTTTTTCCAGACGCCAGCGCCGCAGCTGCACGATTACGGCTGTAGCCCATCTTTTCTACGGCTTTGCGAACTCGCTTCGCACGATCAGGGTGGACTCGCTCATCGCCATTCAAGACGCGAGAAACAGTTGCTTCAGAAACGCCAGCAGCAGCAGCAATTTCTGAGTAAGTCGGCTTCGCCTTCGACTCAGCCGCCATTACACAGCCCTAACTGTTGCGGTTTGACCAGTAGTCCCCATGCGCGGAGATTAGCGAACTGTAGGTATAAGCAGAACGCTTCGGGGTGCGAACGAGCGTGTCAAAATCAACGTGAACGATGCCGAACCGCTTGGCATAACCCTCTGCCCATTCGTAATTGTCCATTAATGACCACGTGTAGTAGCTATGGACTGGGGCGCCTTCGGCGATTGCTGCACCGAGAGAACTCAGATGGGCTTCGATGTAGGCGATGCGGTTGTGGTCATTGACTTCGCCGTTCTCATCGGGACCGTCTGGGAACGCTGCCCCGTTCTCTGTGACCGAAATGCTCGGAATTTGTGGCCAATCGCGGGCAATTCGAAGAGCCAAATCGCCAAGACCATGTGGGGTGATTGGCCAACCCATGTCGGTGCGAGGTTCAGGTACTTCGCCACCAGCACGCTGCGGGAATGGGAACAGTCCACCCTCATGCATCGGCCGGTCAGTGTCTTTCGGTGTCGTGATAAACGAATCCGAGTAGTAGTTGATGCCGAGGAATTCATTGTTGACTTGGAGCTTGTCCATGTCACCATCGAGGACGACTCGCTCGAGCTTTTCGCCGTACAGATCGACCAAGTTCTGCGGGTAGGTGCCGTTGAACGCCGCATCCACCCACCAGCGGTTGATATGCGCATCCATCAAGCCCGCCAACTCAACGAGTTCGGGATTCGAAGGATCATCCACTCGATAGTTCGTCATGTTTCCAGCAAAGCCCGTGCGCGCATCGGAGAACAGACTCCGGATAGCACGGGTCGCTTCAGCGTGGGCAAGCGCAGTGTGGTGTGACGCAGCAATCGCATGATCGAGATTCTGGACGCCCGGCGCATGCACACCGTTCATGTAGCCGAGCCACGTAAACACCCAAGGCTCGTTGAGCGTCACCCAGCTTTTGACGCGGTCGCCGAACGCGGCAACGGCAGCGAGCGTGTAGTCAGTGAATTCACCAACGATTTCTCTATTCGCCCAGCCGTCCTTGTTCTGGAGCACCTGGGGCAAGTCCCAGTGATACAAAGTTGCGAGCGGCTCAATGCCAG
>JAFMIT010000105.1 GCA_017853815.1 Actinomycetota bacterium | reverse complement strand
ACGAAATGGCGAAGAACGGCATGTTGTTGTTCCCAGCTATCAACGTCAACGACTCGGTCACCAAGAGCAAGTTCGACAACAAGTACGGCTGCCGCCACTCGTTGATCGATGGCATCAATCGTGCAACCGACACCCTCATTGGTGGCAAGGTTGCAGTCGTTTGCGGCTACGGCGACGTCGGCAAGGGCTCAGCAGATTCGCTTCGCGGTCAGGGTGCTCGTGTCATCGTTACCGAAATCGATCCGATCTGCGCCTTGCAGGCTGCCATGGATGGCTACCAGGTGACGACTCTCGAAGACGTCCTCGAAACCGCAGACATCTTCATCACGGCGACTGGTTGCTACAACGTCATCACTGCAGAACACATGCAGAAGATGAAGCACCAGGCCATCGTCGGCAACATCGGTCACTTCGACAACGAGATCGACATGGCAGGTCTTGCCAAGGTGTCTGGCGTCAAGCGCATCAACATCAAGCCCCAGGTTGATGAGTGGCAGTTCTCCTCCGGCAAGTCGATCATCGTCTTGTCTGAAGGTCGTCTGCTGAACCTCGGCAATGCCACGGGTCACCCATCATTCGTGATGTCCAACTCGTTCACCAACCAGGTGCTCGCACAGATTGAGCTCTTCACCAAGCTCGAGAATTACCCGATCGGCGTCTACACGTTGCCGAAGGCTCTCGACGAAAAGGTGGCACGTCTGCACCTTGATGCACTCGGTGTGAAGTTGACGGAGCTCACCGCAGATCAAGCCGGTTACCTCGGCGTCGATGTCGCAGGTCCGTTCAAGTCGGATCACTACCGCTACTAATTCACTATCAAAAGCGCCCCGCAGAATCTGCGGGGCGCTTTTGTTTTAGCGTGGTGTTATTTCTTGAAGTTTCGATACAGCACTGCGCTGAGCACCGCAGTCACTGGCACGCTCAAGATGTACGGAAATCCATTGCCGAGAGTGAAGGTGGTAAAGCCAGGTTCCGCAAACGTAGTGATGGCCGTGCCAAACACGTTGGCTGGCACGGTGGAAGCGATAGAGACAAGCACTGCCAAGCCGAAAATCACCAAGCGGCGACCTTTCGCGAGCGTCAGCGCTTGTTTAATTGCAGCGAAGCCGCCGATGCCTTCACCGACGACCACTGCACTGATGAACGTGATGCCAATTCCGAACCACACGGCGCCGATAATGAATGTAAAGAACAGCGCCCAGAAAATAAGCAAGCCGATCGCTGGCACACTCAGCGAGAAGAAGCACAAAACTGCGAAGCCAAAGAAAACGGCGATGAACAGGGCGCCGATGGCAAGCAGATTGGTGATGACTTTGCCAAATGGAGTGGTGCGCACGGCTTCACCAAGGGTGATACGAGCTCCTGCGAGATCGGCAAGTGCATAGCGAGTGAGTACCGACCCTGTGACAATCTGCAGCACGAGCGTCATTGCGACCAAGACCCCGAAAACAATTCCGACTTCTCGCAGAATCTCTAAGAACACCGCCATTTCCGCGTCAGTCGCGTATTCACGGTTCGCGAAAATCTCATCGAGAACTGTCGTGTCACCCTGGAGCAGCGAGTTTGCAGCATTCGAAAGTCCGTTGGGCAGCAGTGACTTGAGGGAGGCGATCGCTGCTGCGAACACAACGACAAAAGAGAGGACCGAGACTCCGAGATACACCCCAAGCCGACTCACCACTCCACGCCAGACTTGCAGAAGCATGTCTCCGAAACCCGCCGTGGTCGGGGCGGAGCTGGCAGCCTGAGCTTCAGGCTGAGGGGCAATCGGAGGCTCGGTTGGGGGAGCCCATGGCTGCTGAGGTGGAGTTGAGCCGAGTGGTGGTCCGGTCCATTCAGGGGGCTGCTCTTCGGACCATTTGTTCTCTGTCATGCGGGCAGATTACTTGAGAAGGGGCTGGCAGTTGCCAAACTGTTACCTAATCGTGGGAGTATCCGCCCGTGGGAACCAGAATTCTGATTGTCGAAGACGATGCCGCGATCGCGAGCATGATCGACTTGGTCTTGCGCACCAACGGCTATGAGTCTGTTCTCTGTGGCCGTGGCGATCTGGCGGTGCAGGCATTTCATGACTCGAACCCAGATCTGATTCTTCTCGACATCATGCTCCCCGGTCGCAGCGGTTTCGACGTCGCTCGCGACATCCGCAATGAGTCGGACGTTCCCATTGTCATGTTGACGGCGAAGACCGACACCGAAGACATTGTCCGCGGTCTCGAAATCAGCGGCGCTGATGATTACATCACCAAGCCTTGCCCTCCGCGCGTGCTGCTTGCTCGAATTCGCGCACGCCTGCGGGTTCATGATCAGCATCCGATCGAAATCGGCGACATTCTGATCGATCTCAAGGGCCACAAAGTCCTCCGCCACGGCGAAGAGATTGCGCTCACGCCGACAGAGTTTGAGTTGCTCAAGCACCTTGCTCTCAATCCTGGAACCGTCTTCAATCGCGAGCGTCTGCTTCGCGATGTGTGGAAGTACCGTCATGCGGCGGACACGCGCCTCGTCAACGTGCACGTGCAGCGTCTTCGCTCCAAGATTGAACGCGACCCCGAACATCCCGAAATCGTGGTTTCCGTTCGCGGTGTCGGTTATAAAGCTGGCTTCCCGTCGGCATCAGTCGAGTAATGCAACTGCGGCTCGCGGTGCGCAAGCTCCTCTCCGTGTGGCGTCGCTCGCTCACTGTTCAAGTTCTCGCTACCACCACTGCGCTCACAGTCGTCATCGTCGTGGTCGTCTCCATGGTCACGTTGACTCAAGTGCGCGACGGTCTCATCGAACAACACGAGAAAAACAGTTTGGCACAAGCGCGCTCGGGTTTGCTTGCGGCCAAACAAGCCGCCGCGGCACTTCCCATTTCGACCAACGCGTCTGAACGAAGCTCCACCGTCGATGCGATTGTCGCGGCCGTCGCTGCCCCCGCCGGCACCTCAGGCGCGTTTGAGGTGTTGTTGCTTGCGACCCCAGAGCTCACGCCACTCGGCGCACCAGAGCGTGGCACCAACCTGATCTCAGATGAGAGCATCGGTACAGATCTCCGCACGGCGGTCGTGGACCAAAAGGCAACCGTGTGGCGGATTTCAGAACTTCGATTCCTCGATGGTCGAGTGGAACCCGGCGTTGTAGTCGGTGCACCTATTTCGCTCTCGGGCATTGGCGAGTATGAGCTGTATCAACTTTTTCCGCTGACTGCAGAAGTTCAAACTCTCGACCTCACTCGCACCTCTATCGGCTGGTCGGGCGTGCTGATGGTGTTTGCATTGACGTTGGTGTCGCTGCTTTTGATGAACCAGGTGGTGCGCCCCATTCGCAATGCAGCAGAGGCGGCGGAACGACTTCGGCAAGGCCGATTAACTGAACGCATTGCGGTGAGGGGCGAGGACGAAATCGGCAGGCTCGCAAACTCGTTTAATTCGATGGCGAAGTCTCTTCAAGATCAAATCAATCGACTCGAAAATCTCTCGCAGATGCAACAGCGATTTGTGTCTGACGTTTCGCACGAGCTCCGAACGCCACTCACCACTATTCGCATGGCGTCCGAACTTCTCTACGCAAGCCGTGACGAACTCGACCCGGCCTCTGGTCGAGCGGTAGAACTGCTTCAGCAGCAGTCCGAACGTTTCGAAACTCTACTCAACGACTTGCTCGAGATTTCACGCCTTGACGCCGGCACCGTCAAACTCGAACTCGATGATGTAGACATGGAAGCCATGGTCAATCGTGTTGTTGAGTCTCTCCACCCCGCGATGCGAGATCTCAATGTCACAGTCGAGATCGTCAGTTCAGGGCAGGCTGGGGTAGCACAGTGTGATGCTCGCCGGATTGAACGTGTCGTTCGCAATCTGGTTGCAAATGCCATTGAACATGCTCACGACAAGCCCGTGACCGTCTGCGTCGAAGGCGATGATCGCACGTTTGCTGTCGCCGTTCGAGATCGTGGGGTGGGACTCAAACCTGGAGAAGCGAGTCTGGTCTTTAACCGTTTTTGGAGAGCCGATCCTTCGCGCCAACGCACTTTGGGTGGCACTGGCCTCGGCCTCTCAATTTCATTCGAAGACACTCGCGTTCACGCAGGCTGGCTGGATGCTGATGGCTCGCCGGGTGAAGGATCGAATTTCCGCTTAGTGCTTCCGCGCACACACGGGCACGAAGTTCTCGCTTCGCCGCTTGGTCTGAGCCTTGAAGACATCGATGAGTGGATTGAGGCAAACCGATGAAGCGCCTTGTGATCGTGCTCGCGACCGTTCTGCTGTCTGGTTGCGCATCCATTCCTACGTCTTCAGACTTGCACACCCTCGATGATGTCGCACCGACTCCCGGCTCGGATCCAGTGCGCGTTATCGCCCGTCCACCGTCAGCGTCGATGACCCCTGATGAACTCATCAGCGGATTCATTGCGGCGCAGGCATCGATCGCTGATGACTACGCGATCGCGCGTAAGTACTTGACCACGTCGGCGGCACGTACGTGGCATCCCCAATCCATTCAACTTATCGACGGTGGCAGAACCCAGACCACCACTGTCGGCCCGTTATTTACCAACGTATCGACACAAGTTGTCGGCGTGGTCGATAAGACCTCGCGACTGTCGTGGTGGAACTCGCCGAGAACGCTGACTGACCAGTTCACGCTCGTCTCCACAGATGCTGGTTTACGAATCAGTTCAGCACCGAATCGCGCCTACATGAGCCCCCTGGACTTCACTCGCAGTTTTGTGGCGGTCCCGATGTATTTGCTGAGCCAAGATTTCTCCGCTCTCGTTCCAGATATCGTTTGGCTCGCAGACGGTGATGCATCGTCTGCCACTCGTCTCGCAGGACTTCTTCTCAAAGGTCCAGCTGGCGCACTCAAGACTGCGCTCGCAAGCGCGATTCCGAACGGCACTCGTCTCAGTCCCGCCGCCGTGACGGTGATGGACCGTCAGGCATCGGTGAATCTTGATTCGACCGCACTGCAAGTGACTGACACCCAGCGGCAAGCGATGCTCGCCCAGATCACGTGGACTTTGACGGCTTTGCAAGGTGTCGATTCTGTGCGTATCACGGTTGCCAATCAGCCGGTCTCGACCTCTCAACTTGTCTACACGCGAACCCAATTTGATACCTGGGTTGCAGACCAGAAAGTTGTCAGTCGGCCGCTGTTTTCGGTGACCGAGGGAGTGGCAGTTCGAGGTACCCGAGAAATCAAGGACCAACTCGGTCGACTTCCGAGCGCGCAATCGCTGGCGGTCACCGCGGACGGCTCTCAGATCGCGTACGTGTCCTCAGGACGCGCGTTTTTGGCACCAGTGACGGCTCTTG
>JAFMIT010000104.1 GCA_017853815.1 Actinomycetota bacterium | reverse complement strand
CTATGCACCGCTTGTTGGCGTTGAGTATTGGGCAATTCGTGGGCAAGGGGCGTACCGAATCGATCGGGATGGTGAGGTTCGGCTGCCACAGGTTGAAGATGTCGAACTCGCGCACGCTCTCTTCGCCACAGGTTTTGGCTACCGGGCTGAGCGCCGTGCGCAACAGATACGAGTGATGTCGGCGGTGTTACCGCGTATCCGCGATCTACGTCGCAAGGGATCTGCTGCCCTGGATTTGTGCATGGCGGCTTCGGGAATGGTGAACGGATACTTTGAGCGCGGCACACACACGTGGGATGTCAGCGCAGGCGCGCTCGTCGCCCGAGAGTGTGGATGCATTGTTTCGGGGCTGTTTGGTCGGCCCGAAGGCGAAGCGATGACGGTGTGCGCACCTCCGCAACTTCACCGCAGCATCGTCTCGCTGCTCGAAGAACTCCAGGCAGACACAGGCGACTAATCCAGACGGCGCAATTCCTTTTTGTACCAACTCGCGTTGTAGACGTACATCTGGACATTCCAATCGAAGGCGCCGTCTTCGACCGCATTCTCGCGAATCTTGGCAGGCACTCCCATCGCAAGAGCATGGCCAGGTACGACTGTGTCGTTAATCAGCACGGCTCCGGCCGCGACCAAAGCTCGGGAATGGACGACGACTCGGTGGAGCAGCACCGAACCCGATCCCACCAAAACGTCGTCGTGCAGCGTGGCACCTTCGATATGGGCGTTGTGTCCAACGACGCAGCGACTTCCAATGAGCGTGTGATGCTCTTTGGTGCAGTGAATGACAGACCCGTCCTGGATCGACGTTTGCTCTCCGACCACGATTCGGCCGTGGTCTCCTCGCAGAACCGCGCTTGGCCAGACCGATGATTGGGCGCCGATTGTCACATCACCGATGATCACGGCGTCCGGGTGAACGAAGGCTTCAGGATGGATCGTCGGTACAAGTTCGCCTAGTGCATAGATAGCCATTGGGCTATCAAACCGTGTCGGTGGCGGATTCGTCACGGTCATGAGGCACAATTCGCGCCCAATAGTCCCCGAAGAGGGCTCTGAGCAGAAAGGAAAGCCACGTGGCAACTGATTATGACGCCCCGAGGAAGACCGACGAAGAGCTTGCCGAGGATTCCCTAGAGGAACTCAAAGCCCGCCGTGCGGACAAAGCGAATGCCGCGGTCGACATCGACGAGGCGGAATTGGCAGAAACATTGGAACTCCCGGGAGCGGATCTTTCTGAAGAAAGTCTTACCGTTCGCGTGCTTCCAAAGCAGCGAGATGAGTTCACCTGTTCG
Source organism: Actinomycetota bacterium (assembly GCA_017853815.1). GTDB lineage: Bacteria > Actinomycetota > Actinomycetes > S36-B12 > UBA5976 > JAFMIT01. Next base: position 4,008 of record JAFMIT010000104.1, on the reverse strand, counting down.
CGGTGCTTCCTCGTGCACCATCGATCACAGTTCGCCAAGGAAGTTCGCGGCGAGCCAGTCTGCAAAGAGTGCGACTAGCGCGTGCTCTTTAGCGAACGCCGTTTTCAACCAGTCTGGATACTGCTTTTCGCTCTGCTCATGACGAGCACCCTTGGTGTCGCATACGCCGCAGCTGTGTCAAACCTTGTTGGAGCAACGCTCGGTCTCACTCTGTCGGGTATCGCTGTCTTCGCGTGGCTGCGGGCCCGATCCGACATTCTTGTTGACGATACGGTTCTTGTTGTCGGCAAAATGACAATTGAGCGCAAGTTCATTGGTCACGTCACCGCGCTTGATGAGGCAGCGTTTCTGCAACGTATTCGCGCCGGTGCCCAACTCACCGACGTCCTGACTTTCACATCGACTCGCCGAGGCGGAGTTGTCGTTGAAATCCTCGACGACAACGACCCATTTCGTGCGTGGGTAATTGGATGCAAGTCCCCACAGGCGCTGGCACGGGCGCTGACTGACCACAACATCTCGGTCTAGGCTGCCGCTATGGAATCTCGCGTTGATGTCTTAATCCAACGTCTCGATGATGCCGTCCCACTGCCGACATACGCCCACCCCGGTGATGCTGGGGCCGACTTAGTCTCAACCGAAGACGTGGAACTTGCACCAGGGGAGCGTCGTGCCGTTGCCACGGGTATTGCTATCGCGCTGCCTGCTGGATACGTCGGGCTAATTCATCCCCGGTCTGGCCTTGCTCTCAAGCATGGCATCAGCATGGTCAACGCTCCGGGAACCATCGACGCTGGCTACCGCGGAGAAGTCAAAGTTATTCTGATCAACCACGATCGCGCCGCTAGTTTCGCGATCAAGCGCGGAGATCGCATTGCGCAGTTGGTGATTCAACGCTGCGAACGCGCAACATTCCATGAAGTTGAGCTCTTGCCTGGCAGTGACCGTGGTGAAGGCGGGTTTGGTTCGACAGGCACCTCCGCGGGAACTCAGGTCTAACGTGGGTTTGTCATCGTGGTGGCAACGGCTGACGAGCAGCGCTGCAGAACTAGATGCCATCGAGTTGCGTATGCAATCAGAAGAGTTCGGTGCTGCTGTCATTGAAGATGTGGCCCAAGGCCAGATCCAAACGCTCAAAGGAACTATCCAAAGCTTGGTCTACCGTCCGGAGACGCGTGTGCCAATGCTTGAAGCAAACCTGTTCGATGGCTCGGGAAGCATTCGGCTTGTGTGGATGGGTCGGCGCAAAATTCGTGGAATTGCTCCGGGCACCAAGATGGCAGTGACTGGACGCTTGCTGCACCACGAAGGCCACTTGACGATGTTTAATCCCAACTACGCAATCCTCCCCAACGGAAACGGGCACTGAGATGGACCACGAAGACGCCTACGAATTTTCAGAAGATGTTGTTGCTTCTGAAAAACTGCTCGCAAATGCCATCGGCGGATGGCAAGGTGTTGTGGATTCGGCATTGCCGACCGCACTTTTTCTTCTGGCGTACACCGTGTCTGGTCAGCAGCTTGCTCCGGCACTGTGGGCAGCCGGAATTGCTGCAGTGACTCTCGCAGCCGTGCGCGTTTTTCAAAAGAAATCGCTCCAACAAGTTCTGAGTGGATTGATCGGCGTCGCCTTCGCCGCGTGGTTTAGCAATCGCACGGGTAAGGCTGAAGACTTCTTTTTGCCAGGCATTTGGATAAATGCTGCCTACGCAGCAGGCATTGCGCTGAGCATCGTGTTTCGGCACCCTGCCGTTGGTTACGTCGTGGGTGCCCTCAAAGGCGACCTCACGGGCTGGCGCCAAGATGCAGGTCTTTCGAAACTGTATCGATTAGTTTCGTGGTGGTGGGTCGCCATGTTCAGTTTCAAACTGGTTGTGCAATGGACGTTGTTTCAAGCCAAGAATGTTGAATTGCTCGGAACTCTCAAGCTCTTGATGGGTTGGCCACTCTGGCTCTTTACTGTTTGGCTCACATATCGAGCTGTCACAAAACACGCCACCAAGTAGAACGCCCAGCGGTCGCTAGTTCGAGCCGAGCACCGCTTCGAGCTTGTTTTCCTGATCTGGCGCCGCCACAAACAGCAATTCGTCATCAATTTCGAGACGATGATCGGCACTCGGCGTAATCACACTCGGTCCGCGGAGAATTGCCACGAGTGCGGTATCGCTTGGAAGTGTCAGTTCATCAACTCGCTTACCAACCACCGCAGAGTTTGGACCTAAAGTCATCTCGACGAGTTCGGCCTGGCCTGATCGGAACGTGAGCAGCCGAACAAGATCACCGACGGTAACGGCTTCTTCAACGAGTGCAGAGAGCATGCGCGGCGTGGAAACAGCCACGTCCACACCCCACGATTCATCAAACATCCATTCATTCTTCGGATGGTTGACGCGGGCAACGACACGAGGAACGCCGTATTCAGTTTTGGCCAACAGCGAGACGACCAGATTCACTTTGTCATCGCCGGTCGCGGCAATCATGACCTGGCAATGTGCCAAATCTGCTTGTTCCAGCGCGGCTGCTTCACATGCATCTGCAACCAGTACGCGCGTACCTTCGAATGCGTCAGGACGCACATTGGCGGCATCTTTATCGATGAGCAGGACATCGTGACCGTTTTGAGTGAGCTCGCGAGCAATCGAGCGACCCACTTTTCCTGCACCTGCGATGGCAACTCTCATGGTGATCTCCTAGTGCTCTGCTGGAGGATTAGAAAAGATGCGCTGGACTTCGGCCTGTTCGTCGAGCCGAAAAATCGCGTGAATGATGTCGCGTTCTTGGATGACGAGATCTTTATGGGGCAGCAGGGCGTCACCAAAACGATTGACGTAACCGATGCGAGAGCCTGATTCAGATCCAAGGCGACTAACGCGCTGACCAATCCACGCTTCGTGGAACGGAAGCTCTGCGAGTGCGAGGCTACCGGTGCTATCTCGGTATTCCTCTGCGGCAATCGGCTGAATGCGGCGAATAATCTGTTGAGTTGTCCAGGCGACAGTGGCGACTGTTTCGATTCCGAGGCGCTGGTAAATCTCTGCTCGACGAGGATCGTAGATGCGCGCGACAACTGTCGGGACTGAGAATGTTTCTCTCGCCACACGTGCGCTGATGATGTTGGAATTGTCACCGCTCGAGACAGCCGCGAAGGCATCTGCACGCTCAATGCCGGCTTCGCGAAGTCGATCTCGGTCAAAGCCAACTCCAGTGACTGTTCGGCCAGCGAAGCTCGAAGACAGTTTGCGAAAAGAGGTTGCATCTTGGTCAATAACTGCAACCGAATGTCCAGCGTGATCGAGCTTTTCAGCGAGTGCGCTTCCGACGCGACCGCAGCCCATAATCACTACATGCACAGTGGCCTCCTGGCCCAACGTTTGTTGACAACGAGCCGAGAGTAGTCCCACAGCGTGCGTGAACGCGGTTAACCCCTCACCAACATTGCACGGCGAAAGCCCTACGATGCCCGCGTGGGTTTGGTATCCGTTCTCAAGCGCGCGCTGCTCGGCCGAGCGATGCGCAGCGAACAACTTGGCGAAACTTTGCTCCCCAAGCGTTTAGCACTTCCTGTGTTTGCATCGGATGCGCTGTCGTCAAATGCGTACGCAACCCAAGAGATCCTGATGGTCTTGGCACTCGGCGGCGCTGTCTTTCTTGGTTATGCGCCACTCATTGCCGGGTTGGTTGTACTCGTCTTTTTCGTCGTAGTTGCTTCGTATCGCCAGAACGTTCACGCCTACCCTTCTGGAGGTGGCGATTACGAAGTCGTGACCACCAATCTTGGGCCGCGAGCAGGCGTGTTTGTAGCGAGCGCGCTGCTCATCGACTACGTGATGACAGTCGCGGTATCCATTTCTTCGGCGGTGGCCAACATTGCCTCCGCTGTTCCTGGAGTTCATGAGAATGCCACCTCATGGGCAGTTGGTTTCATCATTTTGATTACGGCGATCAATCTCCGCGGTGTTCGCGAATCTGGCGCAGCGTTCGCTATTCCGACATACGCTTTTATGGTTG
>JAFMIT010000014.1 GCA_017853815.1 Actinomycetota bacterium | reverse complement strand
ATGTGGACAAACAAAAGAGTCGAAGGTGAAGGACTTGTGCGCGAGAGGGGAGTTGAACCCCTACACCCTTGCGAGTACTGGCACCTGAAGCCAGCGCGTCTGCCTATTCCGCCACTCGCGCATCGCCCTTGCGGGCAGGGGCGTGAGGCTACCACCAGCAAAACTAGGCTTTCACTCATGCTCAACAAACTGCGATCAGTGCTCGGTGACGCGGACGTGCTCACCTCACAAGCGCAAATGGCGAGCTACAGCACCGACTGGACCGGTGAATTTCAATCTCATCCAGTAGCAGTCGTCCGGCCGCGCACCGCTGAGCAGGTAGTGGACATTCTTCGGATTGCCTCCGAGTTCGATGTCGCTGTCGTGACTCAAGGGGGCAACACGAGTCTGGTTGGTGGCAGTGTGGGTGGCGATTGGCCACATCTCATTGTCAGCACGCGGCAACTGCGCGAAGTTCTGACTGTCGACCCAGCGACGAATCAACTAACTGTTTCAGCTGGCTACACACTCGCTGAAGTTCAAGAGTGCGCTCGGGCTCACGGACTCGAGTACCCCATCGATCTCGCAGCACGTGACAGCGCGACCATCGGAGGCACCGTTGCCACCAATGCTGGCGGAATTCGCGTCGTGGCTCACGGCATGACTCGGGTTCATGTCGTTGGCGTCGAGATCATTCTGAGCGACGGAGAGGTCATTGATCATCTCCATCCGCTCGTTAAAGACAACTCGGGTCCCGACATTTCAAAACTCGCTGTTGGCAGTGAAGGAACGCTCGGCATCATCACCGCTGTGCGACTTCAACTGAGCCGACCTCGGACAGCAGCATGGACAGCATTGATTCCGGTTGCGAATCTCGATGTGGCTATCGACATAAGTCGTGCGATCGGTCAACAGCTACTCGCAGCGGAAGTCGTTCTCACACGGACGGCCAACGAAGTTGCTGCAGCACACGGTCTCCCCATGTTGTCGGCCGAGACCCGCTGGTGGCTGTTGGTAGAAGGTGACGCAGAGTTGCCGAGTAGTTTGTTGCCCGATGCAACAATCGTTGCTCTTCAACCATCAGATGTTGAGAGGCTTTGGAAATACCGCGAACTACATACCAACGTCATCAGTCATCATCGCGACGTTTTGAAACTCGATGTCAGCGTTGATGTTGATCAACTGCCGACTTTCATCGCGCGCGTTGAAGAAGCCGCTACTCGACACGGTGTGCACGAGGATGCGATGTACTTCTTTGGGCACGTGATGGACGGCAACATTCATATCTCGCTGATTGGGGCAGGGATACAACGACGTGCACTGAGCGACGCAGTGATGGACATCGTCGTCGAAGCTGGTGGTGCTATCAGCGCCGAACACGGCGTCGGTCAATTAAAAGGAAAGTATTTGCCGCTCGTGCGGACTGGCCGGGAACTAACTCTTTTTAATGACGTGCGTCAAGCATTTGATCCGGCGGGAATTATGAACCCGCATGTTTTGCAGCAATAAAACGGCAATAAAAAACTCGATTGCCACCGACGGGGGATGCAGCAGCAATCGAGCAAGGCAAAAATTACTCATTGAGGCGATTTAGTGCAAATCCAAACGCCCAAAATTTCGAAAACTTACGGAGTCTTGAACTCTCGTATCGTTTCAAAAGCAAATTCGGACATCGGCAAGCTACGCGAGAATGAACTCACGCATTGCAACGATTGAGAGCACAGACAGAACGATGCCCGTGATTGCGTGCAGGCGCGAAGGATGAATCCGTCCGCGTATCCGGTCACCTAACCAGACCCCCAGTCCAGCCACGGTGATCTCGGCGGCCCATGCGCCTAAGCCAACAGATAGTGGATTCCCTGTAGCCGCGGCGTTAGCTGCCGCTGAAATCTGCGTGATGTCACCCCACTCGGCCGTAAAGATGACGCCCAACGTCAGGAGCATGGCTGAACCCCAGGTACGACGGGTGTTTGCCTCTGCAACGTCTTCGGTTTCGACACCAATTTGTTGACGTTCTTTCCAGGCGGAGCGGAACAAAAAGACTGCTCCCGCCATGAAGATAAGCATGACCACACCGACAACCGGCTTACGCGGAAGTGCGGACAAAAGGCCACCCGCTGAAACCGCGATAGTGGCCTGAAGTGCGAACGCAATCGATGCGCCGACCCACACCGCGAAGCGCGGCTGCTTGGTTGCGAGGACCAAAGTCATAAGAAACGACTTGTCCGGCAACTCCGCTGGAAGGATCAAAGCGAACGTGGTCAGAAAGACGATGATGTCGAAAGTCACGCGCCTAGCCTACGAATACCGAACGTTCTGCATTTAGACCACTGAAAACAGTGGTCTAAATGCAGAGGGTGGGCCTACTGAGTGACTTTGCGACGACGAACGAGGTAGCCAGCGCCTGCAGCGGCAACTGCCGCTAGCGCAATCGGAAGAACTGGTGACGATGAGTCTTCCTCTGCCGGCGCGTTTGCAGCCATAGGTGCTCCCATGGTGAGAGCGCGCATCGCCTCTGGAGAAACCTCTGTACCTGCGTCTGCGGCTGGGTCGATGGCGGCTGGGTCGTCTACGACAACGTCAGTCGGTGCATCCGTAGCGGTGGGATCTGCAGCGCTGTAAGCAACTGCATCAACTGGCATGTCAGTTGCAAGAGGATCGACCGGATCCACTGCGACATCGGTAGCGGCATCGGTTGGGTCAGTTGCAAAGCTGGCAGTCGCGGAGAAGGTCAAGCCCAGCAGAGCTACCGCTAGCGCGGATGCAAGTCGATTCTTCATAACAACCTCTCAGGTTGGTCGTAGTTCAAAAGTCGTACGTACGGTGATGGTGTCGCTAGGTTCAGAAATCTTTCTGGCTTACGAATTAATCGCTCGCAGGAGCTGCTCGCCGTGCTCGCGAGGATGGTTGCTGTAGGTCTTCAGCCAGCGCTCAACGTCATAGGGGCCAGCCTCAGTGTGCACGCCAGCGAGAGCGAGATCACTTGGCTGCAGCCTCTTAATCAAATCCAAAGAGGCGGCTCTGACTGCGCGATATACCGCGACAGAGTTTTCGATGGGCAACTCTTCGTAGCCCAGGGCCGCGCACTCAGCCCACGCCGCCTCGTCGTAGCCCTGAATGACAGGGTTTGGCTCTGCCAACAACCGGCGGAGACGCGCATACGACTGCGCTTCGCTGTCAGCGACATGGTGAATGACCTGACGCGCAGTCCATTCACCTGGTTCACAGCGATCGATGTTGGCGTCGGTGACGCGCTCAATGCACTCGTTAAAGAACTGAGTAGCGGCGGCGTAGTCGTTGGCAATGGTGGAAATGTCTGGTGACTGAGTCATAGCGTCGAGGTTAACACTGGCTATCCTCCCCGAATGGATATTTCGGTACACGAGAAGCTCGCCAGCCAGACATTTAATCGTTGCTGGGATCTATTGGACGGTGAGCGCAGCCCCGATGCTGACCGTGAACTGATCACGAATGCTTTTGCGTCGCGCTACCACTGGCATCAAGTGGGCGGGGCGGAGCCGCTCTCAATTGCCGACTGGATGATTAGTCGCGCGTACGTGGCGATTGGGCAACCGATCATTGGACTGCAGTACGCCCGCCATGCAGAAAGCCAAATCGCAGAGAAGTTTCCGGCCTGGCTTAAGGCAAGTATTTATGAGGGCGTGGCCCGTGCGAGCAAGGCATGCGGAGACGAACTCACGAAACAGCTGTACATCGGTCTGGCCCACGCCGAGCTCGCCTACGAAACAAGAGCAGAAGACGCCGGACTCATCCGTTCGCAGTTGGAGGAATTGTGAGTCTCGAAAATTCCGCCAACGCGTTGTCCGCCGTCCTGATTAGCTTGGTGGTGATTGCGTACGCATTCGACGCGATTGTCGATCGCCTCAACCTCAAACACAGCGAACTGCCAGTGCCAGAAAAGTTCGCCGATCTTTACGATGCTGAGAAACGTCAAAAGTCTCTGAGTTACGAAAAAGCCAAATACGGCTTCGGGGTGATTGAAGGCGTTATCACGACAGTCGTCACAGTCCTCGCGCTCGCATTCGGATGGGCCGGCGCGCTTGATTCTTTTGTGCGCGGGTACAGCACTAACGAAGTTGTCGTATCGGTTGCATTTTTCTTGGCATTGGGCCTGATTAGTACCGTCGCTGGTCTGCCTTTTTCAATTTATCGAACTTTCGTGATCGAAGCTAAATTCGATTTCAACACGACAACGCCACTGACGTTCATCACTGACAAACTCAAAGGTCTCGTGATTTCTGGCGTTCTGATTGGATTGCTGCTCGGTGCGCTTGCGAGCCTTTACCAGGTGCTTGGAACGAACTTTTGGTTTGCTGGTTGGGTGACGTTCACCCTCTTTTCGCTTGCGATGTTCGCATGGGGCACAACGGTCATCACACCGCTTTTCAATAAGTTGACGATCTTGCCCGATGGTGAATTGCGCGATGCGATTGTCGCTTACTGCACCTCACAGGGATACGAAATCGGTCGCTTGTTCGTGATGGATGGCAGCAAGCGCAGCACCAAAGCAAACGCGTATTTCGCGGGCATTGGCCGCGCAAAAACCATCGTGCTCTTCGATACGCTCATCGAGAAGTTGACAACAGAAGAAGTAGTGGCGGTGTTGGCACATGAAGTTGGCCATTACAAACGCAAACACATCTTCACAATGCTCTACATGAGTGCTTTCCAGACATTTCTGCTACTCGGACTGCTGGGAGTTGCACTCAACTTCGACGCTATCTCGCTCGCCCTCGGTGGCGACGTAGCGTCCTTCCATCTTGGGGCTCTCGGTTTCTTGCTCTTGCTCACGCCACTCGACATGGTGATTAGCATGATTTCGATGGCATATTCGCGGGCTAAAGAGTTTGATGCTGACGAGTTTTCAACCTCAACTTACCCCGGCCCTCACCTGCGCAGTGGGCTTGCAAAGATTTCGATTGATGCGTTGTCCAACCTCAATCCGCATCCGTTGTGGGTCAAAATCCACGCGACTCATCCGCCGCTTATGCAACGGCTCGAGGCGTTAGATGTCGCGAATGGTGTCGAGCAAGGGTCGTGAGGTCAGACCCGCATTGAGTGCTTTGGTGGTATTCATCTGAAGCATGCCAATGCTCTCGCCGCCAGCCCAGAAGGGAAACTCTGACTCTCGACCTTGTGCTGCCTCTGGTGAAATCCACTCAACCGTGGCTGCGCTATCGCCTGTCGCCTCGACGATCGCCGACATCATGTCGCCGTACGTGATGCCGCCTGACGGAGCGGCCACCGTGAATGCCCCTGAGAGGTTGTTCTCAATTGCATCGATGGTGAAGGCGGCGAGATCACGCGCATCGATGTACTGCCAGGCTGCACTTTGTGGTTCGGGCGCCTGAACTACTCCACCAGCTCGCACCTCGAGCACATGCTTGGTAAACCGATTGGTGTAGTCATCAGGACCAATAACAAATGTCGGGCGAATAATCAGTGCATCTGGATAGTGGCGAAGTGTCGACTGTTCGCATAGAACTTTCAGTGGACCGTAGTTTTCGCCCGTAACAACCACGCTCAACGAATCCGCTTCTTCCAGCGAATCGGTGTCCGCCAACCGATCGGTTTCGACTGCCAATGGTGGGATGTCTTCGGCATACGCAGACACCGTGGAGATGAACACAAACTTGCCGGCCCGAGTGCCGAGTGCACTCGCGAGTAGCTCCACCTGCGCTGGTCGATAGCCACAGCAGTCAACAACAGCATCCCAGTGAGTGTCGTGCAAGCCCGAGAGGTCTGAGTCACGGTTGCCATAAATATGGGAGACGGTTTCGAGGCCCACCAAGTCTTTTGGTTCGCGATGGAAGACAGTCACATCATGACCACGACGCACCGCTTCTCGTGCCATATGCAGTCCGACGAAACGCGTGCCACCAATAAACAGAATTCGCATGCGCTGATTATTGACCCTTCACCGAAAAGTTGATGAATGCGGGACGAAAGGCTCTCCCATCTTTGCTGCCCGGCGAGGACTATCAGGAATGAGCAAGGAGGCGTCATGCGCAAGGTTGCTTTTTACGTCCTCAACGGATTCGCCGTTTTAGCGACGTTGTTTATTTCTGGTTATGCGTTTGAAGATCCTGGTGGTTGGCAAGCTGTCGGGATGATGAGTGCGTTCGTACTTCCCATGCTGGTGCTTGGTCTGCTGGCGTGGAGATTCCCTGCTGGCATGCACGCTCCACTGTTAGCGCTGTCGCTGATTTCGGTGGTGATTTCGTGGTCTCAGGCTTATTGGCAAGAGAGTTGGCGAGATTTCCTCAATCGCACTGGCCCAGTGCTGGGCATCGGCACGTTTGCCTTGGTTTTCGGGTTGAGTGTTTTCGCGCGCTACCACGACGAACTATTCGGTGGCTCACTCATGATGCTCGTCGCGATTTCACCCATTCTCGCCATGTTTGTAGCGCTCGGCGCGCATGCAAGTCTGCTAGGTGGATCAACAAGCGCCCTGATGTTGCCAGGCGTCATCATTGGTGGCGTGTACGCGGTGGAGGGTTACCTCGATCGACGCAACCCTCGCGGAACTACGCCCGGGGCTTCGGTGACTGGGTCAACTTGGGGTCACGCTTGATGAATGGCTCCAAAATCGCATCGACTTTCGCCAACACATCGGCTTCGAGCTTTACGCCGCTGGCCTTGACGTTTTCGTAGACCTGCTCTGGTCGGCTCGCACCGATGATGGCGGAAGAGACAGCTGGATTTTGGAGTACCCACGCAAGCGAGAACTGTGACAGTGAGAGCCCATGCTCAGCGGCAATCGGTTTAATTTCTTGAACTGCGCTGAGCAACTCATCACTGAACCAGCCCTTCACGAAACCGTTGATGCGATCGTCGGCCGCGCGAGAACCTTCAGGAGCCGGCTGACCTGGCAGGTACTTGCCCGTCAGAATGCCTTGCGCAAGTGGCGACCACACAATTTGGCCGATGCCGTGTTCGACAGAGGTTGGAATGACTTTCTTTTCGATGACTCGCCACAGCATTGAGTACTGAGGTTGATTGCTGATCAAACGAGTGAAGCCCATTTCTTTAGAGATCTTCACGGCAGCTTCGATTTGCTTCGCCGACCATTCACTCACACCGACGTAAAGCACTTTTCCTTGGCGCACAAGATCGTCGAAGGCTCGCAGAGTTTCTTCGAGCGGTGTCTCGTAGTCGAAACGATGGGCTTGGTAGAGATCGACATAGTCAGTCTGGAGGCGACGCAGTGACGCGTTGCATGACTCCATGATGTGCTTGCGGCTCAGGCCACGATCATTCGGGCCGCCAGGTCCGGTTTGGAAATAGACCTTGGTGAAAATCTCGAGGCTTTCGCGACGCTTGCCTTGGAGAGCGCGACCGAGCACTTCCTCAGCGACCGTATTGGCGTAGACATCGGCGGTATCGAAGGTGGTGACGCCGGAGTCCCAGGCCGCGTTGACACATGCAGTCGCGGCCCACTCCTCCACCTGGGTGCCGTGGGTCAGCCAGTTGCCGTACGAGATTTCAGAGACTTTGAGGCCGCTCGAGCCGAGATAGCGAAATTCCATGCCCCGAGTCTCGCAGAGGAATGAGAAGTCGGCATCCACCAATTCGTAACCGAATCAAGCCCAGGGTGGGTCAAATCGGCAATATTTAGCGTGAAAGCGCCTCAGCCGATAACGAATGGATAAATTCGGCTTCATACCTGTCTACACGGGCCATTTTCACGGGTACTTTCCGCAGTTGCAGCGGAAGCAGAGTGCGAAGGCATTTGCTGCTCTGCAACCTGTAAATGAATATCCCACTCTCTGAAAGAAGTCTGCATGAGCTCCTTGCGCAGCAAGATGAAGATGTTTGTGTCGCCAATCGCGGCACTCGCAATGATCGTGAGCGGTCTGGCTGTTGCCACCGCAGTTCCTGCTAACGCAGCGACGCGCACCCTCACCATCCACTACAACCGCACCGCTAGTGACTACACCGGTTGGAACCTCTGGACCTGGAACGACGTCGCGACCGCAGGTCAGGCGAACTTCACTGGCGAAGATGCCTTCGGCAAGGTTGCAGTTATCGACGTTACCGCGGACGGCGCCACCGTTGGCTTCCTCTTCCGCTCAACCGAAGACTGGGGCACTGCAGTCAAGGATGAAGCCGCTGGTGTCGGCGATCGTTCTGTCACCCTGAACCCATTCGGCAACACCGAAATCTGGATGCTCCAGGGCGATGCAACTGCCTACGACTACAACCCAAAGGGCCGTGCTGTTCGCATTCACTACAAGCGCACCGCTGGTGACTACACCGGTTGGAACCTCTGGACCTGGAACGACGTCGATGGCACCGGCTATGCAGATGGCATGCGCCATTTCACCGGCGCTGACAGCTTCGGTGCAATTGCAACGTTCCCAGTGACCGCAGATGGTTCGGGCATCGGTTTCCTCTTCCGCTCAACCGAAGACTGGGGCACCGCTGTCAAGGATGAAGCAGCTGGTGTTGGCGATCGTCAGGCAAACCTGAACCCAACCGGCAACCTCACCGAAATCTGGATGCTTCAGGGCGACGCAACTGCGTACACCTCGAACCCAGATGTCATCGTGAAGACTGACCAGACCATCCGCCCATTCGTGAAGAAGGGTGTGAAGGTCTTCAAGAAGGTCACCTTCCCAATGCTCACCACCGACGGCACCAAGGTGAAGTGGAAGAGCCTCAACCCCGCAATCTGCGTGGTTGCTGGCCGTAACTACATCATCGGCGTGCGTCCAGGCGTCTGCAACCTCGAAGCTAATGCTCCAGGCACCGCAGGTCTGAACCCACTCGTTGGTTACAAGCGCACCATCACTGTTCGCGCGTAATCACCAAGCAACAGCAAGGCCGGCAGTCGAAAGACTGCCGGCCTTCTGCTTTATCGACGCATTTTGAAAACTTCGGTCCATAGCGTGCTCAACACAATGACGCACACGATTGGAAAAGCCATGGTCTTATCAAACGTTTGCACTCGCAATACATCTGCCACTGCAGGAATCGAGAACATCGCTGTAATGACGAGACCGACGGCAATCCATCCGGCATAAAGCTCCTTCGTAGGTCGCAACCAGACTTCCCACATCGGCAGATCTGCAGAACGTGTAGAAACCATCAAAAGCACTTGCGAACCGAGCAGTGTGACAAGGGCCGCACCGCGAGCAGACGCTTCGCTCCACTCGGACGACAAACCCCAGGCATAGACCGCAATAACCGCAAGAGAAATCGATAGACCCACCAAGATGGGTGTCAGAAGTGCGCGTGCCGAAAGTGCAAAATCTGGTTTGCGCGGTGGTCGCAACATGATGTCGGCAGCAGCCGGTTCTGCCTGGAAAACCAGCGACACAATCGGATGCAACAAGATTTCAAGCACAATCAAGTGAATGGGTTGCAACAACAAAGGTAGTCCGAGTAACGGCACCACCAAAGCGATAGCCATCAGCGGAATGTGCACAGCGATGAGGTAGCGAAAAGCTTTGCTCAGATTGTCATAGATCAATCTGCCGTTGCGGGTCGCTGCAACAATCGTCGCAAAATTGTCGTCCAACAAAACAATGGTCGCAGCTTCTCGGGCAACGTCGGTGCCACGCTGTCCCATGACCACACCGATGTCAGCCTGACGGAGCGCTGGCGCATCGTTCACACCGTCACCTGTCATCGCCACAACTTCACCTTGGCGAATCAGAGACGTCACCAAACGATGCTTTTGATCTGGTTGGGTGCGGGCAAAAATGTCGGTCGAAGCGACGAGTTCGTCGAGTTCCTTGTCTGTCAAAGAATCAATTGCAGCGCCATTTGCAACTTGCACACGCTCCCCATCACTGTGTGTCATTCCGAGCTCCGTCGCCACCGCAAAGGCGGTGGCCGGATGATCTCCAGTAATGAGAATGACCCGAATGCCCGCTGTTCTGCAGGCGGAGATTGCCTCTGCCACATTAGGTTTGATGGGATCCCGAAATCCAATCAGGCCCAAGATTTCTAGATCTCGCTCTGCTTCAGCTCGATTGCTTGGAAGCGCAGTCAACCTGCAGGCCGCAACAGCAATCACCCGCATACCGACGCTTGTGAAAGCTTCATGTGCGGCATCCAGTCGCCGACGGTCTTGAGCCGAAAGTTGAGCGACTTGGAGAAGACCCTCGTATGCGCCTTTTGCATTGACACTGATCTCGCCAGCGGAGTTTCGCCAGACGTGTGTCACATGTCGCGTGTGAGAATCAAACGGGTAATCAACCGCCAAGTCGTCGCGATGAAGACTTTCGACTTCAATGTCTCGAGACAAGCTGTACGTCACGATCGCTTTATCGAGCGCATCAAACGGGGTGGGTTCACTAGCTCGTACGGCCGCAACGAGTAGTTCATCTTCATCCCCTAGCAAGCAATGGACTTGATGCACTTCCAATGCGCCCTCGGTCAGCGTGCCAGTTTTGTCAGTGCAAATGACGGTGACCGAGCCGAGAGTCTCGACGCCCGGCAGATTGCGCACAACTGCATTTTGTTTTGCTAATCGCCACGCGCCAAGCGCTAGATACAGTGAATAGACGACAGTAAATTCTTCAGGAATCGCCGCGATCAACAGACTAATACCTGCGATTACAGCAGCCGCCCAGCCATTACCGCGCCATACTTCAATCGCAATGACCGCCACAGCGCAGATAGCAGCAACACCAGCAATGCTGCGAACCAAAGTCACCATGGATTTTTGCAAAGGAGTGCGTCTCGGTTTGGTGACCGCGAGCAAGGTCCCAATCTGACCAAATCGAGTGGGCCGCCCGGTTACTGTGACTTCGATGAGTGCGCGTCCAGCCAACACGATTGAGCCAGCAAAGACCTCTGATTCCTCACTCGCCGTCGACTTGTTCAGGGGTAGGGACTCGCCGGTGAGTGAAGACTCATCGACCTGAATCTGAGTTGCACTGATGATCACTCCATCAGCAGGCAACACCCCACCCTCGGTCACCTCAATGATGTCGCCGACAACGAGTTCCTCTGTCGCAACCTCTATCCAGTGGCCATTGCGAATTGCCCACACTGTGTTGGCGGTCAGTTTGTGAAGTTTGGCCAGGGCATTGTGAGCTCTCGCCTCCATCATCCAACCTACGAAAATGATGGGGAAGAGCGCGATTGCTGTGATGATCGCATCGCGATCTTCGCCCACCGTGAGGTAGATAGGGATGGCCACCAACAGCAACACCACCATGGGGTCAGTGAGCGGACCCAACCACCTGCGCCATCTCTTCATTCGTGCCTCAGGCACCAAAATGTTGCGACCAGCGGCCAGTCGATCGAGAGCCTCAGCCGAAGTCAGACCGACAAAACCGTTCTGCGTTGAGTGTTCTCGCGATTGCAGCATTGAATCACCTCATTTCGTGCCACGACTCATAATCCTCTGGGCATCCCATAGCCACTAGTGCCGAAAGACTCGCGCTTAGGATTGGCAACCTCGCCGTCAGTCAGGAGCGCAATGCAACTTCGCAAGATCTTGCGCCTTTCTGACGAGGAGCGTCGCCTCCTCGCTCGGCCCGCTTTCGTAGCGGCCGGCATCTTCGCGGCAATTGCGATCGCCGTGATTTCTGGTGTGGCTAATCCGCTCGACACGGTCTTGGTCTTTGACTTACGTCATTCACATCCATGGACAGACGACTTTTTCAAGATTTTGGAATCTCCTGGACAGCGGCGATTCGTTTATCCGTTCGCCATCGTTCTCAGCTTTGTGTTGACCTACCGCCGGCGCGACTTGTTGCCGACCATCACGGCCGTATCTGCGTTGCTGTTCACCAACGCGGTGACCGGTGTCATGAAGATTCTGACGTTGCGCGGCTTCCCTCGACGCACTGGAGACCCCAGCGTCTTCAATACCAACTTCGGTGACCTCGCTGACCTTGGGGCTTTTCCTTCTGGACACGCAACCAACGTGGCGGCCGCTTCGACTTTGCTGGTGCTTGCGGCCTACTCCGCGCGTCCTAAATATCGTTGGCTTGCAACACCCATCACAGTGGTCACTGCCATCGCATGCGTGATCACTTTTATTTCCAGCTGGCTCCGCGATACCCATTGGGTCACCG
Source organism: Actinomycetota bacterium (assembly GCA_017853815.1). Lineage (GTDB taxonomy): Bacteria > Actinomycetota > Actinomycetes > S36-B12 > UBA5976 > JAFMIT01. Next base: position 10,451 of record JAFMIT010000014.1, on the reverse strand, counting down.
ATCTGGTAGCTGGTTTTGCGCTCGGCGTGTGCACCACCATCGTCGCCACTCTGTGGGCCCTGCACTTGCCAGATCATTGGCGGCACCCAGAGTTGGCCGGTCGGCCGCGTCTCATTGTTTTCACTGTTGGAGTGCTTTCACTCGCAGCCATATTTATGTTTGCTGCGAATTCGTTCCTCAGCCACTCTGGAACTTCATTCATTATGGTGGCAGCCGTGCTCGGCTTTATTGCGCGGCAATCTCAACAAGGAATTAAACGTGCAGTGGCACGCCGCGGAGACGACTCGTCTGCGCTTTAACTAAACGGCTTGCGGTGATCTAGTGCGATCGAAGCACGTCCGACAGTTCGCCACACTCGGGCCAGTGCGTCTGTGTCTTCTTCAGTAACCAAGTTGCCCATCACCCTCAATGCGATGGTCATCAGCCACCGCGAGCGCATCCCGACGGGACCAGCGAGACGAAGCAATTCGGGCGAGGTCAAAATCCCTGCGATACGGCGGGCAGCACTAAACGCGAGTCCATAGTGCTCACGCAGAATGTCTGGCCAAGCATTCGTAAAGTCGGATGGTCGATCGGCTAAGTACTCAGCAGCAAGTCGACCAGTCTCGAGTCCGTAGTCGATGCCCTCGCCATTGAGTGGGTTGACGCAGCCTGCAGCATCGCCAATCAAAAGCCAGTTTGGTCCTGCCACATTGCTGACAGCTCCACCCATGGGCAACAACGCTGACCACGGCTTTTGGACAGCGCCGCTGAGTTTCCATTCGTCGCGTTGGTTGTCTGCATAAAAGTCCATGAGCTGGCGCAGATTGATATCTGCTGGTCGCTTCGAGGTTGCGAGAGTGCCAACACCGATGTTCACGGTGCCGTCTGCCAGCGGGAAGATCCAGCCGTAACCGCTCAAGATTTCGTTGTCACGACCACGGAGCTCAAGATGCGACGAAATCCACGGGTCTGCGCTGCGTTCGCTATCGATGTAACCGCGAGCGGCGACTCCGTATGCCGTGTCCCGATGCCACTCTCGACCAAGAACTCGGCCGAGCTGGGAGCGTGCACCGTCAGCGACGATCACGGTGTTGGCTCGGACCCGAAGGCGCGCGCCTTCGTGCTCAAAAATCACCGCAGTGACTCGGCCGTCCTCGCGCTCAACATCGACGGCGCGCGCTGCCTCAACCGCAGTAGCGCCAGCTGCGAGTGCGACCTCTCGAATTGCCGCATCAAGCACGAGTCGAGGAGCGGCTCCACCGTAATTTGGCAAAGACCCGCCTGGCCATGGCAAATGAAGCACTTGCCCAAAACCTGCTGCCCGCAAACCCTGATTGCGAGCCCGACCCGCGAGGAAATCGCCGAGTCCGAGTCTGGTGAGCTCCGCGATTGCGCGAGGCGTCAGACCGTCACCGCAGGCTTTGTCGCGTGGGAAAGTCTCAGCATCGGCCAAGATCACCGAACGGCCTTGACGAGCCAGCCAAGCGGCAGCAGAGGAGCCTGCGGGGCCGGCGCCGACGACAACTACGTCGGTTTCAAGGGTGCGAATGTCGGTCATGAGAGGGCAATCGTGCCGTGTCGCGGCTAAACCCCGCATCTTGGGTCTGACGGTTACGATTCAGACCGCATTTCGAGGTGGATTTTGTGGGTGTTCTAGATCGGTTTGAACAGCGGATTGACCGCTTGGTTCATGGAGCTTTTGCGAAGGCTTTTGAGGCGGATGTTCAGCCCGTTGAGATTGCCGCCGCTCTCCAGGCCGAAGTCGATGACCGAGCCATGATTGTGGGGGCTGGTCGCACGGTTGTCCCTAATCTGTTTGTGGTTGATTTGTCCGATTCGGACTTCCAGCGACTCTCTGCTTTCGACAAGCCTTTGCGCGACGAGTTGAGCTCTGCCCTGCTCGAGCACATCACTGACCAGCGGTACACGACCCTCGGCCGAGTCTCGGTCAGATTCGCAAACGACTCCGACCTGACGACGGGCATTTTCCGGATCAACGCTGAGGTGGTCGACGAGGCCGGTGACCCCGTTCAAGCGGTGGAGAGCGCCATCACACGACGTGGTCCCCACGTCGTCATCAATGGTTTTGCGCATCCCTTGACCAGACAACGAACCCTGATTGGTCGCGGCGCGACTGCAGACATCAAACTCGAGGACACAGGCGTCTCGCGCAATCACTGCGAGATCATGCTGACGATGCCACCGACGCTTCGTGATTTGCAGTCCACCAACGGCACCTGGATTGGTGATGAGCGCATTATCGAAACCGAATTGAATGCTGACACTGATATCACCGTCGGTTCAACAGTCATTCAGTTCCGAATGCGTTAAGTCATGTCCGAATTCGCGCTCACCGTTTTGCGTTTGGGATTTCTTGCGCTGCTGTGGATTCTGATTTTCAGCATTCTCGTGGTGATGCGTAAGGACCTCAAGGTGGGGCGCGCCTCTTCGCAGCGACGCGATGCCGTGACACCAGCTCAAAAAGCAGAGCCAGCACGTAAGACCAAAGTAAGCCATCTCGTGGTGATCACTGAGGACGATTCCGCGAGCGAATACACACTCACTGACGGAATGGTTATCGGCCGTGGCGGCAAGTCGTCAGTCATCATCACCGATGACTACGCAAGCACTCAGCATGCCCAACTCAACCTCACGGATAAAGGTTGGGTGTACACCGATCTCGGATCGACGAATGGCAGCTGGATTGATCGAAAGCGCATCAGCGAACCAGTTCGACTGAAACCGAATACTGAAATTCGAATCGGCCGCACAGTGATGAGGTTTGAGAAATGACATCAGGGTTCTGGGCGGCAGCCAACAGCCATGTTGGTGTTGTGCGCAAAGGCAATGAGGACGCTGGCCTCGCTTCTCTCAAACTTCTCGCTGTCGCCGATGGCATGGGTGGACACGCGGCAGGCGAAGTCGCAAGCAGCGCGGTTATTCGAACACTCAACGATGGCCTTTCATCAATGCCAACAGAGATGGAAGCGGTGGAGCGTTGGTTGCTCGAGGCTGTCAACAATGCACATGGCTTTGTTGGTGATCTCATTGCCAACGATGCTGATCGACGCGGTATGGGTACCACCTTCTCTGCACTCGCTGTCAGCGACGACGGGATTGTGATTGGGCATATTGGCGACAGCCGGATCTACCGTTTGCGCGACGGTGTGCTCCAGCAGCTCACCACTGATCACACCTACGTACAGATGTTGGTTGATCGCGGCGAAATTTCACCTGAAGAAGCGGCGATTCATCCGCGGCGCAATTTGATGCTGCGCGCGATCGATGGTCTTCACGATGTCGTCATCGATATTACGAAAATTGATGTCGTGTCTGGCGACCGCTTCTTGCTCTGCAGCGACGGTCTCTCTGGGGTCATCTCAAACGACGTTATTCGCGAAGTTTTGTCACGCCCTGACCTCACGCTGGCTGTAAGCACGTTGATTGAGTTCACGTTGGCGGCTGGCGCGCCAGACAACGTCACAGTGGTCGTGGGTGAGTTCCAACACGAGGCCGCCGACTTTGGAGCGTTTGTCGTCGGTAGTGCACTCGAAGAGACACAGACTCTCGAAGAAGAGCCCGAACCAGAAGTGCGCCGACGACGTTTCGGTTGGCTTATCGGATTGGTCATCGCCATCGTGATTGGCGTTGGCCTGTTCACTCTGTCAGCGTGGATTGATAAACAGTGGTACGTCGGCACGAATGGCACGTACGTCACGATCTATAACGGGATACCTCAGAGTGTGGGGCCGCTCGCGCTCTCGGAACCGATTCGTGTCTCGAGCATTTCCGTCGCGGCATTGAGTGAAGTCGATCGCGCAACAATCGAAAGTGGTGTCGCAGTGGCCTCGCTCAATGATGGCATCGACTTGCTTGATGTCCTCTATGAGCGATCGTCATTATGCGACCCTGCCACCTCACAATGCACCAAGTAGCAGAGAACTTTCACTCATGATGACTTCCCGCCGAAACCAAGAGCTTGCGCTACTCGTTTTGGTGCTCGGAATTAGTCGGCTCGGCTTTTTTCTCGTAGACGAAGCAACGAAAAACACCGCAGCCATCTCGCGTGCGTTGGCAGTTGGCGTGGCCATTTTGGTCTTCGGAGGTCATGGCGTGATTCGCTGGCTGGCACCGGCGGCCGATCCACTGATTTATCCCATTGCCGTGCAGCTCAATCTTCTTGGGCTGATGATGATTCACCGACTCGATGTCGCAGATCTTCTCCGAGAAACATCTTCGAGCCCTTCAACTCCAGAAGCGGCCAGCCAAACTGTGTGGTTAATGCTTGGCATCTTCTTAGCGTGTGCGACGTTGTGGCTCGTGCGCGATCATCGACAGCTTCAGCGTTACACGTTCACTGCGATGATTTTTGGTTTCGCCTTGCTACTGCTACCGCTGCTGCCTGGACTCGGTGCGACGGTGAACGGTGCGCGTTTGTGGATTCGATTCGCCGGTCTTTCTTTCCAGCCCGCGGAAGTTGCGAAAATTGCCTTGCCCGTGTTTTTCGCGAGCTACTTAGCGAAGAACCGAGCGAGTATGACCGCCATCAAATCCCGATTTCTCGGCATTGGTGTCCCTCGCGCAAAAGACACTGGTCCCATCGTGCTTGCCTGGCTACTGAGCCTGTTAGTGCTGATTTCGCAGCGCGACCTTGGAACCTCACTGCTGTTCTTCGGACTCTTCGTTGGTCTTCTCTATGTTGCGACTGGACAGCGCACCTGGCTCGTGCTCGGCGCGGTGCTGTTCGCGAGTGGCGCCTACCTTGGGTACCGGCTTTTCGGGCACGTGCAATTGCGGGTCATGGTCTGGCTTGATCCCTTCTCCTACTCGCACGATCAGGGCTACCAAATCGTCCAGGCCCTTTATGGGTTCGCAAGCGGTGGCCTGTTTGGTCGCGGTCTTGGACAAGGATTTTCGTGGCTCGTGCCGTACGCCAAGAGTGACTTCATCCTTTCGGCTTTCGGCGAAGAACTTGGTTACGTCGGGCTGATTGCGTTGGCGCTGCTCTTTGGCGTTTTAGTGCAGCGCGCACTCAAAATTGCACTCACCACCCGCGACGATTTCGGACAACTGCTCGCCGCTGGTCTCGCACTCGTGCTCGGACTCCAAATGTTCGTCGTGTTCGGCGGCGTCACCAGACTGATTCCTCTCACAGGCTTGACCACACCTTTTCTTGCTGCAGGCGGTTCGGCGCTGGTTGCAAACTGGATCATGGTCGGGCTACTCCTGCGGATCTCGCACACCACCACGCTGCTGAACGCACCTAGCCAAACCACAACTGCCCAAACCACATCAAGCAGTTCTACTGGTGATGCGCGATGAGCCACCAAATACGCCGACTTTCGTTCATCTTGGCAGTTGCGCTGGTCGCTCTGCTCGCGAACCTCGCTGTGACCCAAGTTCTTCAGTCAGACTCTCTGCGATTGCGCCAAGACAACACCCGATTGCTCCTCGAAGAGTATGGACGCGAACGCGGTGCGATCGTTGTCGACGGCGTCGCCATCGCAAAGTCGGTCAAGACGTCCGGCACGCTTGCGTACGAGCGACGCTATCCAGGTGGAGAAGCGTTCGCCCCAGCAACTGGTTTCTATTCGCTGGTCTACGGCGCGACTGGAATTGAGCGTTTGTATTCGCCAATCCTCAGTGGTCGCGATGATCGCTTGATTGTTGACAGGCTTCAACAACTCATTGCCGGCAAGCAGCCAAAAGGTGGAGTAGTCACGCTCACGCTGCGAGCGGATATGCAACGTGCGGCCTACGACGCGCTCGCGGGGCGGGCCGGTTCGGTTGTTGCGATGGATGCGGCAACGGGTGAGATTCTCACGCTGGTGTCATCCCCTTCATATGACCCGGGCGCCATATCCCAAAACAATCCGGCCAAAGTTCGTGAGGCGTACACAGCTCTTCTCGACTCACCACTAGAGCCGATGATGAATCGTCCGCTGACTCAGAGCCTGCCGCCCGGTTCTACTTTCAAGCTCGTCGTCGCAGCCGCTGCGCTGGAAAGTGGACGATTCACCGCAGACAGTGTGCTGCCAGGACCTGCGGCGATTGCACTCCCTAATTCGACGAAGAAGTTACACAACTGGCAGCTCGGTCCTTGCAGCAAATCTGGCAAGGTGACTTTGCGCCGTGCGCTTGAAGTCTCATGCAACACCGCGTTTGCGTGGCTCGGTATGCAGCTCGGGGCGGACGCTCTCGAAAAGCAGGCACAAGCATTTGGATTCAACGATTCATTCGCTGTGCCACTCGTGGCGGCCGCAAGCGTCTTTCCAGCAAGCCTGGATGAGGCGCAAACTGCGATGTCGTCGATTGGCCAATTCGATGTCCGCGCTACCGCACTGCAAATGGCTATGGTCACCGCAGCAATTACCAACAGCGGAAATCTCATGGCGCCGCATCTCGTCAAGAACGTGATGAGTGCTGATCTCGCGGTGATTGAATCCACCTCTCCGTCGTTCGTGCGCTCGGCGATGAGTGTGTCGAATGCAGAAGTGCTCCTCGACATGATGCGATCGGTGGTCACCAACGGCACCGCCTCGTCCGGAAAAATCGATGGCATCACGGTGGGGGCGAAAACGGGCACGGCTGAAAGCGGCACCGCAGCCTTGCCGCACGCCTGGTTCGTGGCCACTGGCCAATTCCAGGGTCGAAATATCGTCGTGGCGGTGGTTGTCGAAAACGGTGGCGGCGCTCAAGAAGTCAGTGGAAACCGAATTGCGGGACCAATCGCGGCCGCAGTTCTCAAGACAGCATTCAAACAGGGGAACTAACTACGGGCAGAATAGCCCGAGGATGTAAGGAGTCAGGAATGACTGAAGTAGGTCGGACGCTCGGCGGCCGTTACCAACTTGGCGATGTCATTGGACATGGCGGCATGGCAGAGGTGCATTCAGGCACCGACTTGCGACTCGGTCGCGCTGTCGCCATCAAAGTGTTGCGACCAGATCTCGCGCGCGATCCTGCATTCCTCAATCGTTTCCGCCGCGAAGCCCAATCTGCAGCTGGCTTAAATCATCCGAACATCGTCGCCGTCTACGACACTGGTGAAGACCAGATGGAAACCAGTGTGGGTTCGGTCAACGTTCCTTGGATCGTGATGGAACGCGTCGAAGGAGTCACTCTTCGACAAGTTCTCGCGTCTGGCCGAAAGATCACCCCTGAACGTGCACTCGACATTGTCGACGGAGTTCTTGGTGCACTGGATTACAGCCATCGACATGGCATTGTGCATCGCGATATCAAGCCAGCCAACGTCATGATCACGCAGAGCGGCAATATCAAAGTGATGGACTTCGGCATTGCTCGCGCACTTGCCGATGCATCGTCGACCATGACCAACACCAACGCTGTGATGGGAACTGCGCAATACCTCAGCCCAGAACAAGCGCGTGGCGAAGTCGTTGATGCCCGGTCCGATCTCTACTCGACTGGCTGCATGCTGTACGAACTTCTCACGGGTCAGCCTCCGTTCACGGGTGATTCGCCCGTCTCAATCGCGTACCAACACGTTTCGGCTGCACCAGTTCCGCCATCAAAAGCAAACCCCTCAGTCCCCCCGACTTTTGATGGTCTCGTCCTCAATGCACTCGCCAAGTCACCTGACGACCGATATGGCACTGCGGCAGAGATGCGCACAGATGTGGCTCGACTGCTTCAGGGTGATGCGACGGTTGTGCTGCGACCAGCCGCTTCCCTGGATGCGACTCAGCGCATTCCGACGATTGATGCAAAAGGGCGGGTGACCAACGTGAATCGTTCGTCGAACAAACCACGCAACGGCGCGCTTATCGGTGGCATTGCTGCCGTAGTGGCGGTCGTCGTCGGTGCGTTGTTCCTTGTCACCAAACTCATCAGCCCCACGCCGATTGAACAAGTGACTGTTCCAAACCTCGCCAACATGAGTATCGGCGAAGCGACTGTCGCCCTCCAAAAAATCGGTTTGGTGGTTGGCGAAACGACGTACCAAGAAGACAACACGATTCCGGCAAACACCGTCATCAGCCAGGACCCCGGCGCCGCCGCGCTAGCAAACAAAGGCACGGCCGTGCGCTTGGTGCTGAGTAAAGGCAAGGGTCAGGTTCAAGTTCCAGCGCTCGAGAACTTCACGCTCGATGATGCCGCAATCGCACTCGATGCCGTCGGTCTGTTCCGTGGTGCCATCACTTACGAAGACAACAGCGACAAACCTGCGAACACAGTTTTGCGCAGCGAACCTCTCGCTGGCACGTATGTTGACTCAGGTACTGCTGTGGCACTCGTCGTGTCGAGCGGCAAAGTTCTTGTCCCAGACGTGACTGGCATGACGGAGACGGATGCCCGCAACGCCTTGCTCGACATGCAGTTCTTGGTCGATGTGGTTTACGTTGTGGATGACACCGTCGCTCCTGGGACGGTCCTGAATCAAACGCCGAAAGCAAACAAAGCGCTCGCAGTTGGTTCAGTTGTCACGCTAGAAATTTCTGAGCTGCCTGTCGACCCCACAGATACAACCGGCAACCCAAATCCCTAGTCTCAATCAAGTCCGCGGATATGCGACCACTGTTGAAGATCATGGATACCGTCGGCGCGACCTTGTGATTGCCGAAGAACACCTTCGCATTTGAAGCCAGCTTTGGCGAGCGCTCGTTGTTCTGCGATATTCGTAACGTCTGTCGACGCTTCGACGCGCACAACACCGCGCTCATGGAGCAACTCCGCGAGTAACCGTTGGGCGGTCGCGCCATAACCCTTTCCGCGCTGATCCTCTGCCAAACTGATGCCGATGTTCAGTGCGCGCGAAGTTGGCGTTGGGCCGTAATAGACGGGGTGGGCAGACATGTCACCGACAACGATTTCTTCATCTCCGTCAACCACCACGATAAGCCAGCGTTCAAGATCCATATCTTTTGCGCGAGGATCAAATTCACCCCAGTTGTCGTACTCACTCGGCGCGTGAATGCGTGGGGTGTTCTCGTCTGCGGGTTCCAATCTCACGTTCATCGTTACCAGCTCAATCTGTAGGCAAGGTATTCACGGTCAGTTCGCATACCGACCGATTGGTAAAGAAACATCGCACCAGTGGGATTTGTACTGTCTCCGTGCAAAAGGGTGGAGTTCAAGCCGTTGCGCTGATCATGAAAGAAGGCATCGCGTAAGAGCGCTCGCGCAATCCCGCGGCCGCGATACTCACTCAGAACTCCGAGTGAACCGATGTACCCAAACCCTGCCGACTCAAATCGGCGAGTGCGTTGGCAAATGCCCACAAGCTTTCCCTCGACCCGCGCAAGCCGCCACCAGTTCGGGTCCTCCGTCAGGCGATCTACCCATTGCTCTCGCCAGTCTTCATATGGCTTTGGTCGAAAATCGTGATACTCACGGAAAGCATCCATCTGCACCTGATGGACCTCGCGATACTGGTCTTCTGTGTGATTGAAATCTTCAAATTCGACGCCGGCCGGCGCGACTGACGGTTGCAGATTCGACTCATGGTCGACCCGCATCCTCCACAAGATTCGCGATTGCTCAAAACCATTCGAACGCAAGCCATGGAGAAAAGCTTCATCTGTCGCATAGAGACCAGTGCGGATGAATGGTTCGGTTTCAGGAAAGTTCACAGCAATCTCTCGAGCGTACGAAACCGTCGCGCTAACTATTGCCTCGCCAACCGCTTGACCTTCCCGCGTCGCAAGCGTTGGATCAATAAAGACATCAGCGAAAAGTCCTCGGTTGAGGGCCAGTTCATTAAAAGCATTAACAATGGCGATCACTTGATTGTTGCCATCGAGGATTGCCGCGCCACCTGCACCACCATCGAGTTTGTCGTCAGCGAGGTCGTCGGTGACTTCTTCGATGGTCGTCGAGGTCTCTCCACATGCGTGCATGTCGAGCTTTTGGACAATGCCGAGAAAAGCCGCCGCATCCGCAACCGTGTGTGGTCGCGCGCTATATCCAGAAGGAAGTTTTGCTAGATAATCGACAAGAGTGGAATGCACTCGTGGAATCTAGCAATTAGCCAATCTTGCCGACGACCGGCGCGAGCCCAGCTGACTTAGCGATGGCTTCGGTGTCGCCGCAGATGGTGAGCCATTCTGCAAGCATTCGGTGACCGCCTTCAGTCAGCACTGACTCTGGGTGGAATTGGACACCTTCAATGTTCTTAGTGTTGTGACGGATTCCCATGATGACGTTGGATTCGGTCTGCGACGTCACAGTGAATTCCGCAGGAACAGTGTCATTCTCGACGGCCAACGAGTGATACCTCGTAGCCGTAAACGGCTGCGGCAAAGACTGCATCACCGATGGGCCTTGATGAAAAACCTGCGACGTTTTGCCGTGAAGCAGTTCTGGTGCACGTGACACCACACCACCGAATGCTTCAGCAATTGCCTGATGACCGAGACACACACCAAAAAGTGGAATGTTTTTGTCAGCACAGTAATGAACCATTTCAATGCAGATTCCTGCATCCGCTGGAGTGCCAGGCCCTG
>JAFMIT010000103.1 GCA_017853815.1 Actinomycetota bacterium | reverse complement strand
CTCGCCAGCCATGCGAGCCGACGATTCAGCCGCTCGGTCGCGTGCAAACATCAGGTGGGCATGTGAATCAACAAAGCCTGGGATCACTGCTCGACCATTTACATCCACCACCGAGTCAGCGTCGGGCGCATCAACAGCGGCGCCAATCCAGCTGACTCGGCCGTCTTCCACCGCGAAAGCCACATCGCACACAATGCCGAGGTCGCCGTCACCAACGGAACTGTTAGTAACCAGCTGCGAGATACCGGTGATCAGAGTGGAAGACACGTAGTTAGTCCATCATGGGAATGTGCACATGCTTCTCATGTGCCACTTCCACTGCGTGTTCGTAGCCGGCATCAACATGCCGAATGACTCCCATACCTGGGTCGTTCGTGAGAACGCGCTGCAGCTTTTGGGCTGCCAACTCTGTGCCATCCGCGACCGACACCTGTCCTGCATGGATCGACCGACCGATTCCGACACCGCCACCGTGATGGATGGATACCCATGAAGCTCCCGATGCGATGTTGACCATAGCGTTCAGCAGTGGCCAGTCCGCAATGGCATCCGAGCCGTCGAGCATTGCCTCTGACTCGCGATATGGCGAGGCCACAGAACCGCAGTCAAGATGATCGCGGCCGATAACAATCGGCGCCGAAACTTCACCCTTCTTCACAAGGTCATTGAAAACCGCACCCGCTTTGTCGCGTTCACCGTAGCCGAGCCAACAAATGCGTGCTGGCAAACCTTGGAAAGCGACGCGCTCTTGGGCGAGGTTGATCCAACGACGCAGATGATCGTTCTCAGGGAACAAATCCAAGATTGCTTTGTCTGTGCGATAGATGTCCTTGGGATCACCTGAAAGAGCAACCCATCGGAATGGGCCTTTGCCTTCACAAAACAGTGGGCGAATGTAGGCAGGAATGAATCCAGGGAAATCGAAAGCGCGGTCGTAGCCGCCTTTGCGTGCCTCGTCGCGGATGCTATTTCCGTAATCAAAAACAACTGCGCCAGCATCCATGAAGCCGACCATGGCTTCAACATGCTTGGCCATAGATGCTTGGGAGCGCTTAGTGAATTCGCTCGCGTCATCAAGCGCTTCGTCGCGCATGTGACTGAACTCCGTGCTCTCTGGGCAGTAGAAGAGTGGATCGTGTGCTGACGTTTGGTCCGTGACGATGTCTACTTCCACACCGCGACGCAGTAGCTCAGGAAGAATCGACGCCGCATTGCCAACTAACCCAACGGAGATAGCGCGCTTAGCGGCTTTTGCTTCGAGTACCCGCTTCAGAGCATCTTCAAGATCCGTTGCGAGTTCATCGAGGTAACGAGTTTCGACGCGGCGTTGCAGTCGCGTGGCGTCGACATCGATGATGAGACAGGTGCCTTCGTTCATCGTGACCGCGAGTGGTTGTGCGCCGCCCATGCCGCCACAGCCTGCAGTCACGGTGAGCGTGCCCGCGAGCGAGCCACCAAAATGCTGATTCGCGACTGCCGCGAACGTTTCATACGTACCCTGCAAAATGCCTTGGGTGCCGATGTAGATCCATGACCCCGCCGTCATCTGGCCATACATGGTGAGACCGAGCTGCTCGAGTCGGCGGAACTCCGGCCAATTGGCCCAATCGCCGACCAGGTTGGAGTTGGCCAGCAGCACGCGTGGCGCCCACTCGTGCGTCTGAAGTACACCGACGGGCTTGCCTGATTGCACGAGCAGGGTCTCGTCGTTCTTCAGGGTTGTCAGCGTTCGGATGATGGCATCAAGACTTTGCCAATTGCGAGCGGCCTTTCCAGTGCCGCCGTAGACGACCAACTCATCCGGATGCTCTGCGACAGCAGGGTCCAGATTGTTGTGCAACATGCGGATTGCGGCTTCTTGTTGCCAGCCCAATGCAGAGATAGAGCTGCCCGTAGCAGCGTGCAGGGTACGAGGTCCTGAAATCATGCCGCAATCTCACTTGGCAGACAGGCCGCTCTGCAATAGCCTTCCCTAAACCACTGTCTCGGATTTGAGATTCTGATGTCATCACAAGTTCCTGCCGCAACCCGCACGCTCAGCATTTTGCGCGTTCTCGCTTCTGCGCCTGGACCGATGACAGCCGTTGCCATCGCGCGGGAACTTGAACTCCCCCGCTCCTCCACGTACCACCTGCTCACGGCGATGCATGAGCTCGGCTTCGTGGTGCACCTGCCCGAGGAAGAACGGTGGGGCCTCGGCGTGGCCGCGTTTGAAGTGGGTGCCGCTTACCTGCGTCACGACCCTCTTGAACGACTGGCTCGACCGCTCTTGCGCAAACTCCTCAAGGAAGTAGCACCCCTCTCAGTCGTGGCCCACTTGGGCGTCCTGCATGGACGCGAGCTGCTCTACCTTCTTAAAGAACAATCACCTAGACACCCAGACGTGGTCACAGACATCGGTGTTCGACTCCCTGCAAGCCTCACGGCGTCAGGTCGTTCGATTCTGGCGCTGTTGCCTCCGGCCCAAGTCCGCGCAACTTTTCCTAACCGACTGGCATTTGTCGATCGCACGGGTCTCGGCCCTCAAACATGGCCGGCGCTGATGGAGCTTCTACAGCGCGAAGCCGCCCAGGGTTACAGCGCTGAAGACGGATTCATCGCGGAAGGCTTCGCGTCCGTCGCGAGTGCCGTCCTCGATCACTCACATCGCCCCATCGCCGCGGTTGGACTCACGTTTACCTCTGACGAAGTCAGCGCAACAGACCGTAAAGTTCTCGCGACCAGTGCACAACGGTGTGCGCGGGCCATTTCGAAGAGATTGGGTGCCTGATGTCGTTGCCTCACGACCCTCGATGGCCGCGCGCAGCGCACTGGCTTGAGCATGGTTCGCAGTCTCCTGAGCTCGTGGTGCTCGGCGTGCCTGCTCATGAAACGTCCATCAGTCCTACCAATGCCAACCTGACTCCCTCCGCTATTCGGCAGGCTCTTTTGCGGTACTCGACGTATCACGTTGGACGCGATCTCGATATTGCGAATCTCGCCGCTCTGGACGCAGGCGACGTCAATTCTCCCGATCACTTTGAAGGTGAGCTTCGGGTCGCTGACCAGATTCACCAGCTTGCTCTCAACGAGTCACAACTTCTCGTGGCACTCGGTGGCGACAACTCCATTACGTACAGCGTTATGCATGCGATGTTCGGCGACGACCTGTCGCAGGCAGGGCTCGTGACGCTCGATGCGCATTTTGATCTTCGAGATGGCATCAGTAACGGCTCACCTGTCCGACGACTGATCGATGCTGGTTTACCAGGCCACAACATCGTCCAAATTGGCATCAACGATTTCTCTAACTCTCCCGCATATGGCGCACTTGCACGCGAGCTCGGTATCCGCGTTATTCCGAGGTCCGTCCTGCGCACTCACGACATCAGCGAAATCATGCGCGATGCCCTAGATCATCTGGGGGCCAACACCAAAGGTATCTACGTCGATATCGATGTCGACGTCTGCGATCGGTCTGTTGTGCCTGCATGTCCAGCAGCAGCTCCAGGCGGGCTGAGCGCAGACGAACTTCGCCAGGCCGCATTCATCGCCGGCAATGACATGAGAGTGCGGGCGATTGATCTCACCGAAATCGATGCCACCAAAGATGCCGCCGATGAACGCACAGTCAGGCTCGCTGCATTGTGTGTCCTCGAAATTGCTGCAGGTCGGCTCGCAACTAGCCGCTAATAGACTCGGGCTCCCCGGCCCCGTAGCTCAGGGGATAGAGCAGTGGTTTCCTAAACCACGTGTCGGATGTTCGAATCATCTCGGGGCCACCACCATTTCCGTGTTTTGACCCAACTGGTACGCGCAGCGCAGCTGGCAGTTGCGTTTCACGTACCAGTTGTGACAGCCGCGTCGCTTTATACCCCTAGGGGTATGTGCTAGCCTGCGCCGTCAAGTGGAAAGGTTCCTCAATGAAACGTCTTGTTCTTGTTGTCGCGAGCATTCTCGCCCTCGCAGGTTGTGCGTCGGCTAGTGCCACGACCACCTCAAATGCTCAGGATTTCGCTACGACAATCAGCGATACCAGCGTCGTCATTCTCGATGTCCGAACGCCAGGCGAATATGCAACCGGTCACATTTCAGGCGCCATCAACATCGATGTTGAGAGCGGAAACTTTGAGGCCGAAATCGCCAACTTGGACAAGAGCAAGACCTACGCCGTCTACTGTCGAAGTGGACGTCGCTCAGCCATCGCCACCGACACCATGGCGGGTCTTGGCTTCGCACATCTGCATAATCTCGATGGCGGCCTCGAAGCTTGGACCGCAGCTGGCCAACCACTTGTGATGGGATAGACCTATGTGCAGCAAAGTGATGTGCCGCCGTTGCGAAAAGGCAACCTGGCGAGGCTGCGGACAGCATGTTGAAATGGTGCTCGCAGGGATCCCAAAGTCTGAACGTTGCCAAGGCCACAAAGATGAGCCTCGAGAACCTGGATTCTTTTCGCGACTTTTTGGCGCCCGCTAAACAGCAGCTGGCGAGCTACTCCACGTCTTGATGCCACCATCAAGATTTTTCACTTCAAAACCTGCTTGGCGCAAGAATGCTTCGGCCGTGTGACCGCGCTGCCCTACCGCGCAATGCACCACGACGCGCTTGGTTGGGATTTCGCCAAGGCGTTCCCGCAGCTCATCTACCGGAATATTGAGCGACCCAGGGATAGATGAATGCGCGTGCTCCGCTGCCGAGCGCACATCAACTAGCACTGAACCTGATTTCAGAACGTCTCCAAGTTCCCACCACTGAACGGTTTGACTATGACCCGTAATGAGGTTGTCGGCAATGTAACCCAGCATGTTCACGGGATCTTTCGCGCTCGAGAATGGCGGCGCATACGCAAGCTCAAGATCCAAAAGCTCTGGAGCCGTGATGCCACCCCGCATAGCAGTAGCGATGACATCAATCCGTTTGTCCACGCCTTCTCGGCCCACACCCTGTGCTCCAAGAATTTGGTGAGATTGTGGATCAAACATCAACTTCAATGACATTGGTTCTTGGCCGGGGTAATAGCCCGCATGAGAAGCGGGATGAGTGTGAATGGTCACGTACTCGTGACCCATCGAACGCAATCGACGTTCATTCCAACCAGTCGTTGCGATGGTCAAGTCAAACACTTTGACAATCGCTGTCACTTGGGCAGGCACGACTTTTGGATTGAGACCACAAATGTGGTCTGCCACAAGCCGACCCTGGCGATTGGCGATATTTGCAAGCGGAACCAGAGAAGCACTTCCATCAAGTGCGTCAGTTTTTTCGGCGGCATCACCGATTGCGTAGATGTGCTTGTTTGAGGTGAGCTGGTGTTCGTCGACAAGTATCCCGCCGCGCGGTCCAACGTCGAGTCTCGCCCCGGCAGCAAGCGTGGTGTCCGGACGCACGCCAATAGCGAGAACCACCAGTTCGGTTTCAATCCGCGTGCCATCGGCGAGCACAACGGCGTTTGGTTCGACAGCAGCGGCCGTCGAGTTGAGTCGCACGTCGACGCCATTGGCGCGCA
>JAFMIT010000013.1 GCA_017853815.1 Actinomycetota bacterium | reverse complement strand
CCCGCAGCGCAGGGACTCGTCCAAGGTTGGCGTTTTATCACAGCTGGCGTAGAGGTAAGCGCGGAACTTGCACCGCGAATTGAACCTGATTTCTCGGCAATCTGCGGTCAAAGTCCAACTCCGGCAGCCGGAAACGTTCAGGTGGCCATCGTGATTGATTACGGACTCGAATCCGATCTCGACGCACCTCCGCCTGCGCCACGCAGTGTCTGTGTCGAGCTCGCTGAGGGTGAGCCTTCGACTATGGCGATAGCGAAAGCGGCCGACGTGCGAGAAAACGCCGGGTTTGTGTGTGGACTCGACCAGATTCCTGCTACCGGCTGCGGCGAGGAAATTGAGGTCGTGACCTCAAATCTCAACGCGCCACTTGCTGATGAATCCAACACCGCGGCTTCGAGCAGTACTGATGCTACGTGGGATGTCATTGCCAACATTGTGACGACAATCTTGGGAGTCATTGTTTTTGTGATGGCCTGGCGACGCATGATCAATCAGAAGGCAGCGAAGCGACGTCGACAGTCAGATTCTCAACAGGACGAGTCTCTTGAACCTGGAACGGATGAATCAACGCGATGACCCAGCAGCATCCGGCAGCTTGGTGGCTAAGCGCACTAGCGCTTGCAGCAACCACGGCAGCCATCAATCACGGAGCGTTCAGCGTGGCGGCCGTTTTTGTGGCACTGGCTGTCGGTTTGAGACACGCGTATTCTCCCCAAGCACGACGAAACTTCATCGTCGTCGCAATGGGCCTTGCAGGTTTAGTGGCGGTCCGCGTGATTTTGCAAAACCTCTTGGGCTACCCCATGGGTTCACACGTTCTCGTCACTTTGCCCACCATCGACATGCCGATGTGGCTTTCGGGACTGAGGCTCGGCGGCAGCATCACCTCCGAGAGTGTTCTGTTTGCGCTCAGCGACGGTGCTCGCATCGCAGCCATCGCACTCGCATTCGTAAGCGCTGCGACAGTCACTTCTCCGACGCGCGTGCTCCGCGCACTTCCTCTCTCAATGCAAAGCGCCGGAATGATTGTGGTTATCGCTGTGACATTTCTGCCTCACCTACTCGCTGACCTGTCACGGGTACGCAATGCCTCGCGTTGGAGAGGCCAACAGCTGCGCGGCTTGAGGCACGTCATGGCACAGATGATCAATGTCGCCGAATCTGCCCTGGATCGGTCGGTCACCCTTGCGGCAGCACTCACCGTCCGGGGATACGCGCACTCTCCTTCGAGAAATAGATGGTCCTTGCTGATCGGTTCGACTGGGGCAATCGGTTTTGGCTTTGCTTTGGCCTTGTCTGGCTTTCGACTCAATCTCGGAATGGGCTTCTTGCTCAGCCTCATTGCCATGCGCTTCGGGGTGCAACGTCCAACAGGGGAAATTGCTCGCACGAGGTATCGGCAGAGTGAGTGGACACTGCGCGATGTGGTGATCGCTGTGAGCCCAGTAGCGGCTGCACTGACGTACATCGTCGCGAATGTCGCCACCTCAAATCTCAGTATCGGTCTCATCTGTTCCCTCAGTGTGCTGCTCGCAGCAGTGGGTGCAGACTTCATTGCTGTTGGGTCACGAAAGAGCTTCGCATGATTGAGTTGAAGGGCGTTGGCCTCACCTACAGCGAACTGCCAGTGCTGAACGACCTTAGCCTGCGAATCGAAGAAGGCGAACTCGTATTGCTTGCTGGCCCAACGGGCAGTGGCAAGAGTTCATTGCTGAGCGTTATCAACGGTTTGGCACCCCAGTTCACTGGTGGGCATCTCACAGGAACCGTTTCAATTGATGGGCATCACCAACACCAAACCGATACTTCTGACTGGTCGCGACTCGTGGCGACAGTCATGCAGTCGCCAATTGACTCATTTGTCGCAGATGTTGTCGAAGACGAAATTGCGTTCGGCATGGAGACGCATGGATTCGCTCCGGAAGCAATGCGTCAACGAGTCGAGGAAGTGTTAGATCTTTTAGGCCTAGCAGATCTTCGCCAGCGCCCCATCTCTACGTTGTCTGGCGGCCAACAACAGCGCGTCGCTATCGCATCGGCACTCACGTTGCAGCCTCGAGTTCTCTTGCTGGATGAACCTACAAGCGCCCTCGATCCCACTGCAGCCGATGAAGTGCTGTCGACCGTTCACCGCCTTGTTCACGACTTAGGTCTCACGGTGATTGTGGCAGAACATCGAATCGACCGAATCATTCATTACGCCGATCGAGTACTGCTGCTCAGTAGTGATGCCGGTCCGCAGCTGGTCAATCCACAAGCTGCGGTACGCCTGTTCCCCACTATGCCGACGTTGACTCAGCTTGCGGAACTTGCTGGTTCGAATGAATCGCCGCTGACGGTTCGCGATGCCCGCAAAGTTGTCGAACCATTGCGTCAGCTGCTCGACGGTCACACACCTCCGCTTCGCTTAATCAGTTCGCATCAACCACACACGATTGAACTGCACGATGTCACCATCAAACGCGACCGATCCGTCATTCTTTCGGGCATTTCTATGGAGTGCGCACGTGGAAGCATCACGGCTCTCATGGGACGCAACGGTGCAGGAAAATCGACACTTCTCCATACGCTCGTGGGCGATCACAAGCCGCATGCAGGGCGCGTGGCCGTGGATGGCAAACCTCCACACGATCTTCACGGTGCTGCCTTGGTCGAAACCGTGGGTCTTGTCCCCCAACAACCAAGTGATTTGTTCTTAACCGATCGGGTTGCCGACGAATGCCGCATGTCGGATCGACTTCGATCAGTTCCTGCGGGCACCACGAGAGCGTTGCTCGCGTTGCTTTCGCCTGCGGTCGAAGACACTCAACATCCTCGCGACTTGTCCGAAGGGCAGCGTCTTGGCCTGGCTCTGGCGATTTCGCTGGCCGGCAACCCTGATGTCCTGCTGCTCGATGAACCAACCCGCGGACTAGATAGCCAAGGAAAAGCGCGACTCATAGAACTGTTGAAGTCTGCTGCGCGAGATGGTCGCACTGTTGTTCTCGCAACACACGATGTTGAACTAGCCGCAGAAGTCGCAGACAACGTTGTGGTGTTGAGCGAAGGCGAAGTGGTGGCAGCTGGACCAGCCCACGAGGTATTGACGGCGTCCACGATGTTTGCTCCGATCGCAACCAAAGTTCTAGCACCACTTCAGTGGTTGACTGTCAACGATGTCCGTCGCAGTCTTTCTTAATCGAAGCTACGTACCGCTGTTACTAGCGGTTGTGGTGACCTCCGGAGTCGCGCTTATTGCCTGGCCATTGTTAGCGCCCATTGATTCCGCGCCGTCGCCACTGCTCGCCGCCATCCCTGCCATCGCAGTTTCACTCGCATTCGGTCTCTTGCTCAACGAAGTCGTAGCCAACCATCTCACCATCAAAGCGCTTGCCATCGCTGGAATCGTGGTTGCACTCGCCGCAGCAGTGCGACCACTCGGCGCCGGCGTTGCAGGCATAGAACCCATGTGGGTGATCTTGATTCTTGCCGCTCGCGCTTTTGGAAGCGCAATCGGATTCGTCATTGCGGTATCTGCGATGACGGTCAGTGCGTTGGCTACTGGCGGAGTTGGCCCCTGGCTGCCTTACCAAATCGTTGGCGCGGGCTTAATGGCATTCATTGCGGGTGCTTTGCCACAGTGGCGCGGCCGGGCCGAAATCGCACTGCTCATCAGTTATGCAGCCATCGCCACATTCTTTTTTGGTTGGATCATGAACTTGTGGTTTTGGCAGTCGCTCACGGGACTTCAAAATGGCATCGCCTTCGACGCCACTGCATCGTCGGAGGATCGCATCCACGCCTGGATTACGTACAACCTGACAACCAGTCTTGGTTTTGACCTTCCTCGGGCACTCTTTACAGCACTTTTGGTGGCACTCACGGCTAAGCCATTGCTCGCGACCCTGCGACGAGCCAATCGAAAGTTTTCGCACACCGCGACGGCACAATTCAGAGCCGATAGTCCATAGTTGCCCCGTGAACACTCAGAGCAGTAGCAGCGCGACTCCCCATGAGTCGACGGAGCTGCGCTTTGGTATTCGCAGTGCTCAGATAGCCACCGGCCTCATTCTCATTGCACTCCTTGGCGCTCTCGGTTTTGCAGCTCTCAGAAATGCTGATGCCCGAGATCGTGAAGTGGCGTTTCTCGCTCGCGTCGAGGCAAGCACTACTCAGGTCTTCAATAGTCAACGTCTAGCCACCTCGCTTGTGAGCGCTCTCGATGAGTGGAATCTCCGACGCGGCGACACCGAACGCGTCCGTCTGTCACTTGCTGAGCTGCGACGCACTTTGGCCAACGGCAGTAGCAGCGATGTTCTTATTAACAACTTAGTGAGCGACCAATTTCGACATGCGCTCGAACAAGTCGACGGATTCATCACAAATCCAACACAAGTGGCCGACCAAGATTTCCTCGATGCCCGAGGGGTTGTCAGTCGCGAATCGCGCACCTGGCTCACGAACTACCAAACCGCGGCCGTCGGTCAACTGCGAGAACTCTCTGGAGTCCGCGCAACGAACGAGCGCAATCAGGCTGTTTTGCTGCTCGCCTGTCTACTCCTATCCGTCTGGCTTCTCTTGTGGATTGCGGTGTCGGTAGGCAATGCATATCGAAAAGCCCGCCAGATTGTTGCCAGCGAAGAAGCGAAGGTGGCTAGCGCACGAAGCGCCTTGCAGCACGCGTCCGACCAGCTCGCCTTCCAGGCCCAACATGATGCGCTCACTGGTCTTCCCAATCGCACCGCATTGATGCAAACGCTCACGACCTCACTGGCAAACAACCCGGCTCTACCCGTGACTGTTCTGTTTTGCGACCTCGATCGCTTCAAGATTGTCAACGATTCTCTTGGTCATTCCATCGGTGATGAACTTCTCCAAGAAGCAGCGAGTCGATTGGCGAAGACCATTCGTGACGAAGATTTCGTCGCCCGGTTTGGTGGCGACGAGTTCGTTGTGGTGTGTCATGACGTCGAAGATCGCGCAGGCGCACTGCGCATTGCTGAGCGCATTAATCGCGCAATGTCACGCCCGTTCCAAGTGCATGGCGAGGACGCTTTCATTGGTGTGAGTATCGGTATCACTTTCTCTAAACACGATTCCACCGCCAATCAACTGCTTCGAGACGCCGATGTGGCGATGTATCGCGCTAAGGCTCTGCCGAACACGCACATCGAATTCTTCGATGCGGCAGGTGACAGATACTCGCTTCGTTTCGATACCGAAAATGCTTTGCGTCGCGCCATCAACAACAATGAATTGCTGCTGCATTGGCAGCCCATTGTTCATCTCAAGAGTGGCCAAGTCCATACTCTCGAAGCACTCGTCCGGTGGGAAAGGCCCGGAAGTGGGCTTTTACTTCCAGCAGAGTTCATGGGCATTGCTGAAGAGAGCGGGCTGATTGTCGACCTCGGTCGCTGGGTGATTTCGGCAGCGTGTTCGGCGGGCGCACTCACCGATGATCGGTCAGTGTCGGTCAACGTGTCGGCGCGTCAGCTCAGAGAAGTGAATTTTGTCGATGACTTAAGAGAAATTCTGCAAGAGTCCGGCTTGCCTCCTGAGAGACTCATTCTCGAACTCACGGAACACACACTCATCGAAGCTGCCGTCGTGAGTGCACCACTGAGACGCGTTCGCGAACTCGGCGTGCGAGTCGCGCTCGATGATTTCGGCACCGGCTATTCATCTCTCGCCCTACTGCCACGGTTGCCCATAGACATCATCAAACTCGATCGTTCGTTCCTCCGCGAAGTCACCACCAGTGATGCCGCACAAGCAATTATCAAGTCTCTCGTCCAGTTCGCTTCGGCTATCGACGTCATGTTGGTGGTCGAAGGTGTCGAGTCTGACGCGCAGCGCAAGACTTTGCGCAGTCTGGGTGTTCAACACGCGCAGGGTTACTGGTTTGGGGAGCCCGAACCTGGCCGTTTGGTGCGAATCTCCGCCGACAGGTAGCCGAAGACTCTCGGCCTAGCGGGTTGAGGGCTGCACGAAAGGCAGTTTCACCACTTCGACTTCAAGAGTCCGTCCGCGGACGTCGAGGTGAAGAACATCACCTAACTTGATGTCAGGCGAAACGAGCGCGAGAGCAATGCCAACCTTGAGTGTCGGTGAAAAAGTTCCGCTCGTTGTGACGCCAACAACCTGACCGTCGCGAAGCACATTCATCTCTGCTCGCGGAATGCCACGTTCGAGCGCCTTGAGAGCTACTCGCTTTCGACTGGCCCCCGAAGCTTTGAGAGCCTTGACAGCGTTCGCGCCTTCAAAGACTTCTTTGGTCCAGCCAACTGCCCAATTGAGACCAGCCTCTACAGGCGTAATCGTCGGCGAAAGTTCGTGACCGTGGAGCGGATAACCCATTTCGAGTCGCAAGGTATCTCGGGCACCGAGTCCTGCGGCAGTTGCGCCAGCGGCGATGGCTGATTCCCACACTGAAATCAGCAAGTGATTCGGCGCGATGATTTCGTATCCACGTTCACCTGTGTAGCCCGACCGACACACCACGATTTCGGCATCCGCTCGCTCGACCTTGACGGCACTCATGTATTCATGATCCGAGGGCAGTCCGAGCACATTCATCACGTCCGCTGACTTGGGCCCCTGAATCGCAATGATGCCCATGTCGTTGTGTGCGTTGTGAACACTCACTTCAGCCGGCGCGAGTTCCGTCAAGCGAGCTGCTACTTCGCTCGCGTTCGAGGCATTCGGCACGATCCACACTTCGTTCTCAGCGAACTTGTAGACAATCAGGTCATCAATCACGCCGCCAGCGTCGTTCAACAGCATTGAGTACTGCGCTTTACCAAAATCAACATCGTCGAGATTGCTCGCGATGACAGAATTCAACCAGGTTGCTACACGGTTGCCAGTCAGCACGAGCTTTCCCATATGCGACACATCAAAGATGCCAACCGCCTCGCGCACAGAAGTGTGCTCAGCGACGATGCCGATGTATTCGATGGGCATATCCCAGCCGCCAAAGTCGGCGGTTTTGGCACCGTGGGCAACATGCCACGTGTGAAGCGGGGTGGTTTTCAGCGCAGAAGTCATACAGCCACGCTACCCGCGCCCTTGCATTCCGCAACAGTGACGGCAAGATTGCCCTATGACAACCCTCACACTGATCAATGATGCTCCAGCAAATGCAGACGTCACCTGCGTTTTCGCGGGGATGAAGAACAAAGCCGCTCACCTTCTCGGCAAGGCAGGAACACCTGCCCAAGACGCCAAAATCGTTGCCGCCCTGAAGGATCTTGGGTTCACTGGCAAAGCCGGAGAGCTTGCCACCATCCCAGGCAGTTCGGTTGGCCTCAGCGGGAAACTTCTCGTCGTCGGCGTAGGAGCTGCACCAGTCCACGAGACCTACCGCAAGTCGGCTGGCGTCGCAGCGCGAGCGGCCAGTGGCGCCAAGAAACTGGCCATCTTGGTGTCTGCTGATTCGGTTGACGCCGCAGGCGCTATTGCCGAAGGTGCACTCCTCGGCGCCTACACCTTCAACACGTACCGCAATGCCTCGAACAGTCCCGCTCGTCAGTCAGTCAAAGCAATCGCAGTCGTCACAGCTGAAGCAAAGAACGCAGTCGTCAAAGCTGCCGTCAAGCGTGCCGTCACGGTTGCCACAGCGGTGAACGCGACTCGCGATCTGTCGAACACCTCACCTCTTGACCTTCCGCCAGCGTCTGTAGCTGAAGCAGCCCAAAACATTGCCGAGCAGCATGGACTCGCAATCGAAATTCTCGATGAGAAGGCCATGGCGAAGAAAGGTTTTGGCGGCATCCTTGGTGTCGGTCAAGGATCTTCACGCCCGCCTCGCCTGATTCGTATGTCCTACCGCCCCGCTGGTGCTGTCGGCCATCTTGCGATTGTCGGCAAGGGCATCACTTTCGATACTGGTGGCATTTCGCTCAAGCCACCAGCCAACATGCATGAAATGAAGGCTGATATGAGCGGCGCTGCAGCGGTTATCAACGCAATTGGTGCAATTGCTGCGCTCAATCTCAATGTCAACGTCACCGCTTACGCTGCCTGTGCAGAGAACATGCCAGGCGGCAAAGCGCAGCGCCCAGGCGATGTCGTGAAGGCGTACGGCGGCCGCACGGTCGAAGTGCTAAACACTGACGCCGAGGGTCGACTCGTGCTGATGGATGCTTTGGTCTACGCCCAGGAAGAGAAGCCTGACATCATCATCGACGTCGCAACGTTGACCGGTGCAGCTGTCGTCGCGCTGGGCACACGCATCTCTGCTGTGCTCTCGAACGATGATGCTCTTCGCAATCACGTCGTTGATGCTGGTAGCCGGTCGGGCGAATCCTTCTGGCCATTGCCACTCCCTGCAGATCTCCGTCCCGAGCTTGACTCGATGGTCGCTGACATCGCGAACATCGGCACCCCAATGCAGGCAGGCACCTTGTTCGGCGGTCTGTTCCTTCTCGATTTCATCGAGAGTGGACAGCGTTGGGCTCACCTCGACATCGCAGGTCCCGCGTTCAACAGCAAGGGTGCCTACGACTACACCCCTCGTGGCGGCACCGGCACAGCAGTCCGCACGCTTGTGACGGTTGCCGAGGACATGGTTGCTGGCCTGATCTAGCGACACTGCCTTAAAGCGGCTCAGAGGTCTTCCAATAGTTGGACCGACTTCTGAGCCGCTTGGCTTTGGTGCAAGAATTGATGCCGAACCTCGACACAGATGGGTTGGACATGGCAGAGCAGACATTCGATGTAGTCATTCTCGGCGGCGGCAGCGGCGGTTACGCCTGTGCACTTCGCGCTTCGCAACTTGGCCTTTCGGTGGCCTTGATTGAGAAGGACAAACTCGGCGGCACCTGCCTTCACCGCGGATGCGTACCAACTAAAGCTTTGCTTCATGCAGCCGAAGTTGCCGATACCGCCCGCGAGTCTTCGCACTATGGCGTGTACACCGAACTTCAGGGCATTGACATCAACAAGGTCAACGAATACCGCGATGGCGTGATTGGCCGTCTCTACAAGGGGCTTCAGGGTCTCGTGAAGAGCAAAGCGATCACCTACGTCGAAGGCACTGGTCGCCTCGTCTCCGCCAACACAGTTGAAGTCAACGGCGAGAAGTTCGTCGGCCGCAACATTGTTCTTGGTACCGGCTCCTACGCCCGTTCACTTCCTGGACTAGAAATTACCGGTCGCGTGATGACCTCAGACCAGGCACTCGACATGGACTGGATTCCATCTCGAGTCATTGTCCTTGGTGGCGGTGTGATCGGCGTTGAGTTCGCAAGCGTCTGGCGCTCTTTTGGCTCAGAAGTCACGATTGTTGAAGGTCTGTCCCGCATCGTTCCTGCCGAAGACGAGGCTTGCTCAAAGGCACTCGATCGCGCATTCCGCAAGCGCGGCATCAAGATCAAGACTGACGCTCGTTTCGCTGGAGTCACTCAGCATGATGGTGGTGTCACGGTCACTCTCGAGTCAGGTGAAACTCTCGAAGCTGACATCTTGATGGTGGCAGTTGGCCGCGGCGCGAACGGCGCGGGTCATGGATTTGAAGAAGTCGGCGTCACAGTCGATCGCGGTTATGTTCCAACCGATGAGCGTCTGCGCACCAACGTGCCAGGTATCTTCGCAGTTGGCGACATCGTCCCCGGTTTGCAGTTGGCACATCGCGGTTTCCAACAAGGTATTTTCGTTGCGGAAGAAATCGCTGGCCTCAATCCTCGCGTTATCGACGAAAAAGCCATCCCACGTGTCACGTACTGCGAACCAGAAGTTGCATCTGTTGGCTACACCGAAACTCAAGCGAAAGAGAAGTGGGGTGCGGACAATGTCGAGTCTTACGAATACAACTTGGGCGGAAACGGCAAGAGCCAGATCCTCGGCACCGCTGGCTTCATCAAATTGATCCGCACCAAGAATGGCGGGCCAATTGTTGGCGTGCACATGGTCGGTGCTCGCGTCGGCGAACAAATCGGTGAGGCGCAGCTGATCTTCTCGTGGGAGGCGACTCCAGAAGATGTGGCGCCGCTCATTCACGCTCACCCAACCCAGAACGAAGCGCTTGGCGAGGCCCACCTGGCTCTCGCTGGCAAACCTCTGCACGCTCACGCGTAAGGAGCAGGGGCGACATAACGCCCCTTCTTTGGCAGGATAAACCCCCACCCACAAGGTGGAACACTCGAGACAAAGGAGTAGCACCGGATATGTCGGTCTCCGTCGTAATGCCGCAACTCGGCGAAAGCGTCACTGAAGGCACCGTCACCCGATGGCTCAAGCAGGTGGGCGATCATGTCAACGCTGACGAGCCACTTCTCGAGGTTTCTACTGACAAAGTAGATACAGAAATCCCCTCGCCAGCATCGGGCACGCTCATTGAGATTGTTGCGCTCGAAGATGCGACTGTGGCTGTTGGCGCAGTGGTTGCTGTCATTGCGACATCGGCCGACTCTTCAGCGCCTGCCGCCCCTGCGGCTCCTGCAGCGCCTACCGCTCCTGAGGTTGCTGCACCTGTCATCGAATCCGCACCTGTCATCGAATCTGCACCGGCACCAGCCGCTGCCTCCTCCGTGAGCGAAGTTCCCGTCACTCTGCCAGCCTTGGGCGAAAGCGTCACTGAAGGCACCGTCACCCGATGGCTCAAGGGCGTCGGCGACAGCATCGCTGCTGACGAAGCTCTCTGCGAAGTCTCGACAGACAAGGTTGATACCGAGATTCCTTCTCCCGTCTCCGGAACCATCTTGAGCATCAACGCGCCAGAAGACTCCACTATCCCCGTCGGTGGTGTGCTCGCTGTCATTGCGACGGGCGCATCCGCACCGACGACGCAAGCTGCTGCCCCCGCAGCTCCCGCACCGACGTCGGCACCGTCTCCTGCACCTGCAGCTCCTCCGACCGCACCAGCTGCCGCCGCAGCCCCCGCTGCAATCGCCGATGCCGACAACTCTGACGCTTACGTCACTCCACTCGTGCGCAAACTCGCATCCGAGAATGGCATTGATCTCAGCACTCTGACAGGCACTGGTATTGGTGGTCGCGTGCGCAAACAAGACATTCTTGATGCTGTTGCAGCGAGAACCGCTGCACCTTCTGCTCCTTCAACGCAAGCTGCTACTGCCTCAGCACCTTCGGCTCCAGCCGCTGCCCCGACATCAGAACTCCGCGGTCGCACCGAGAAGCTCACTCGCCTGCGCAAGGTCATTGCACAGCGCATGGTCGAGAGTCTCGAAGTCTCGGCACAGCTCACATCTGTCGCTGAAGTTGATGTGACCAACATCGTGACTATGCGTGATCGCAACAAGAAGTCATTCGAGGCTCGCGAAGGTGTGAAACTTTCGTACATGCCTTTCTTCGCGAAAGCCATTGTTGACACCCTGAAGGCCCATCCAGTTCTCAACGCATCGATCGATGTTGAGGCAGGCACTGTCACCTATCACGACGCCGAACATCTCGCGATTGCGGTAGACACCGACAAGGGTCTGCTCGTACCAGTGATTCGTAACGCAGGCGACCTGTCGATTGCTGGTCTTGCTCGGCACATCAACGATCTCGCTGAACGCACCCGCACCGGCCAAGTTGCACCAGATGAACTCTCAGGTGGCACGTTCACTTTGACGAACACTGGTAGCCGCGGCGCACTGTTTGATACCCCCATCATCAATCAGCCCCAGGTTGCGATTCTTGGCATTGGCGCAATCGTCAAGCGCCCTGTCGTGGTGACAGATTCTGACGGTCGCGATTCCATCGCCGTTCGTCACATGGTGTACCTGTCACTTACCTACGATCACCGACTCGTCGATGGTGCTGATGCTGCCCGCTACCTCGTGGCATTGAAGTCGCGTTTGGAGACGGCTCACTTCGACATCTAGTCGCTACACGCTCATAAAGACCTCTCTTCGGAGTGGTCTTTATGTTTTCGAGTGGCTATGCCCTGCGCTCTAAGCCACCATTAGACCGTGAAAATTCTCATCAGCGGCGCTTCTGGGCTCATCGGATCAGCTCTCATCCCTCACCTCACCAACGCAGGCCACGAAGTACACACTCTCGTTCGTCGCTCCCCTGCGAACAAGCAAGAGCATCAGTGGCAACCTGAAACGGGGTTGCTAGAGCCAGCCGTGGTTCGAGAATTCGATGCGGTCATCAATCTTTCTGGCGCTGGGGTTGGAGATAAACGTTGGACGACTTCGTATAAGAACGAAATCCTTCAGTCGCGACTGACAGCAACTCGCGCCATTGCCAACGCCATGGCCGATGCCGGTCGAACAGACCAGGTACTCCTCAATGGCTCCGCCATTGGTTTCTATGGTGATCGTGGCAACGAAATCGTGGATGAGAGCTCTGCCGCCGCCGATGACTTTCTCGCTGATGTCGTCAAACAATGGGAAGCAGCCACTCGGCCAGCCGCTGCGGCAGGCATCCGCGTTGTCCTGGCGCGAACAGGTCTTGTCGTGTCATCTCACGGAGGAGCTTTCGGAAAACTGTTGCCGCTGTTTCGCTTCGGACTTGGCGGCGTGATTGGCTCGGGAAAGCAATATTGGCCGCTGATCTCCATCACTGATTTGGTGCGCGGATTCGAGTTCTGTCTCACACATCCCATCTCGGGACCGGTGAACTTCACGACACCACTGGTTCCTACCAATCGCCAAGTCACCAAAGCTTTGGCAACGCATCTTCACCGACCCGCCCTGTTGCCCGTTCCAGGTTTTGCGCTTCATCTCGCACTCGGCGGTTTTGCTTCAGGCATCACTGGTGGCGCAGACGTGCGACCTCGAGTTCTGGAACGACTCGGCTTCGAATGGAAATACCGCTCAGCGGCCGAGATTTTTGCTGGCGAAATCACTCGCTAACGTCGACGCTCCACACTCGCCACGACTCGTTCTCGTTCGATCTCGCAAGCGTGACCGTCCACCACGCCGCGGGACGTTCTTCCACGTGAGCTGAGTCGGCGCCGTCGACGGTGGTGTCATAGAACGATCTCACGTCCTTGACTCGCAATGCAACAAACTCTCTCCCATCACTCCACCGTTTGAACATTTCATCTGCGACTAATACCTGCGTTGAGAGACCACTCACTTCTACATTGCTAGCAATCATTTCTTTGAGAGCTTGGACATCACGCGCAAAGGCCGGGCTCGACGGTTCGACCGCCAATGTCAGCGCATTTCGATCACGTGCTTCAAAAGCTCGAAATCGCATTCGGTCGAGTTCCTCGACGACTGATATCCATGACACAGTGTTTGCAGTCGGAGTGTTCGAAGGAACCAACAGTTCTGGCGCGGGTTGCACGAGCCGACCACTGAGCCACCAACCACCTGCACTCAAAATCAGGATGACCGCAACGAAGACCGCCACCGTGCGTAGGCGACGCTGGGCGACTGCAGTGCCGGGGCGAGTGGAAGGTTGAGACAGTTGCATTTCGTGAACTCGCTGTTTGAGTTCGCGACGAGAAAGCGATTGATGACGGAGCATCCCCCGACGATGCCGACTGTCTACAACTTCAACAAGAGTTCAGAGCCATCTGGCACTAAATTGAGAGCATGCCTTTCAATACTGAAGAAACTGACGTTGTCATCATCGGCGCAGGTCTCGCCGGCCTTTCAGCAGCAGTCACTCTCCAACGCGCAGGGTTCAGCATCACAGTGGTGGAAGGTCAATCAACTGTCGGTGGTCGCCTCAAGACAGACGTGCGCGATGGACTTCGCATGGACCACGGCTTTCAAGTGCTCAATCCCGCATACCCGGCAGCGCGGGCACTCCTCAATTACGACTCCCTGAGCCTCCGATCCTTTAGCCCAGGTATTCGCATCGTCGATCGAGACGGTGAACGTCTGTTTGGCAATCCGCTGCGCGACGTTACGTATGCGATGGATCTCTTCAAGGCCGCGCGACAGAAGGGACTCAATTCACTTTCTGATTACAGCCGCTTCGGCGTCTATGCGGGAAACAGCTCTCGCGAAGACGCTCCAGCCATGTTCGAAACTGACGCCCGAAGCGCATTGAGAAGTGCAGGACTCTCCGACGAATTCGTGGAACACACCCTGCAACCGTTCCTTACTGGAGTATTTCTTGAATCGGAACTGGCCACCTCGCGTCGCTTCCTTGATTTTGTTCTCGGCTTCTTCATCAAAGGCGTCCCAGCTGTGCCAGCGGATGGCATGCAGGCGATCCCTACGCAACTTGCTCAACATCTGCACGACGATTCTCTTCGTCTCAACACCTGGGTTCATGGCATTGAAGCGACAACGGCGCTCACAGACGCTGGCCGCATCAAGGCTCGCGCGTTGATTCTCGCAACCGACCAAGACACCTCGGCTGCATGGCTCGGCGGGGTAGCTCGTGGCTGGCGCTCGGTGACGACCTGGTACCACACCACCGATATGTCACGTCAACAACTCAACAATGGCAAAGCTCAACTCATCGTGGATTCCGTACGCGGCCGAGGGCCAGTGATTAACACGGTTCCCATTAGTCATGCGGCTGGTAGTTACACGAGAACTGGTGTCCACTTGGTCAGCACGTCAGTGCTTGGCACTGACACCTCGCAGGACATGCACCAACGAGTTCAGGAGCACCTCAACCTCCTCTACAGCTGTGATTCGAGCAGCTGGAACCTCGCTGGCGTCTATCCGGTACACAAGGCATTACCGATGGCGACTCCGCCACTCATCGAAACCGCGGACCCTCGCATTGGGGAATTCCAATACCTCGCTGGTGATCATGTTGGCATCCCTTCTATCAACACGGCCATGGCGTCTGGAGTCAAAGCAGCGCAGGCTGCGATAGCAGATCTTCGCAAGTCTTAAACCGCTGTGGCGTAGCGTGCGCTCATGACTCAACGACACATCTTGGCTACTTCAGGTGGGTTTATTGCCACCGATCGTTACGGCGTGATGAAGCCCGCGGCGAACATGCTGAAGGCCCTCGCCCTGTCGGGTAAAGAGCGGCCTCGGGTTCTCTTCATTCACACCGCGAGCGGCGATGATCGTGCCTACCTCACCTCGTCCTACCAAGCGATGTCTTCATACTCCTGCGACGTCGAGCATCTCGCTCTCTTTACGCAGCCAACAGGGCCGGTAGAAGAAGTCGTTGGCCGCGCAGACGTGGTGTGGGTCGGCGGCGGGTCGGTTGCCAATCTGCTCGCGCTGTGGGCTCTCCATGGCGTCGATACGGCTTTGCGCGAGGCATATGAGCGCGGCGCAGTTCTCGGTGGCGTCAGTGCTGGCTCCATCTGCTGGCATATCGGCGGACCTACCGACTCGTTTGGCCCGAAACTCGAAGTCGTCACCAACGGATTAGCACTTCTCCCCTACGGAAACGGGGTTCATTACGACTCAGAGGAACAGCGCCGTCCGCTGTTGCACACGATTGTCGGCGAAGGGACGTTACCGCTGTCGTATGCAACTGATGATCGAGTGGGCATCCTCTACCGAAATGAAGAACCCATTGAAGTTATCTGCGACAAAGAAGCCGACCCATCCACTGGTCCGGCTGCATACCGGGTGGAAAAGGTCGGCTCCGATGTTGTCGAAACCCGACTCAATGTCGGAGTTATTTCTCAATAATCGTCAAACGACTGGGGTGCCATCGACTTTCGAAAGCTTGCTGGGCCACCAGATCTTCTTATCTAAGTCGTACGCCAGTGCTGGCACGAGGATCGAGCGAACCAGCAACGTATCGAGTAACACGCCGAACGCCACTGAGAATCCAAGCTCTGCCAGGAACACAAGCGGCAAGATGCCAAGCGCCGCAAATGTCGCAGCCAACACGACACCAGCCGATGTGATGACGCCACCCGTTACAGCGAGCGCCTTGAGTGTTCCCGCGCGGGTACCAATCTTGATGCTTTCCTCGCGAACGCGGGTCATCAAGAAGATGTTGTAGTCGATGCCCAGCGCGACCAAGAACACAAACGCAAATAGCGGGAAGGAGGCGTCGGCTCCTGGGAAGTTGAAGACGCGATCGAACACGATGCCGCAGACGCCGAGGGTCGCCGCGAATGACAACACGACAGTGAGCACCAAGAGAATGGGTGCCAGGATCGATCGAAGCAACAGCATCAGAATGAATGTGATGACGAGCAAGATCACCGGAATGATCGTGAGTCGGTCATGTCGTGAGGCTTCTTGGACGTCGTAGTTGGCGGCCACATTGCCACCAACGAGCGCTTCAGCACCGTCCACCGCACGTACAGATGCACGCAAGTCAGCGACGTACTGCTGTTGCAATGCCCCCGATTCTGTTGCCTCAAACGTGATATCAATCGCGCCATAGCCTTCAACAATCGTGGGCACTGGCGCGCTTGGGTTCGACAAATCGAAGCGAGGCATCGCTTCAGCGACACCATCCGTCGACTTGGCCGCGGCTAGAACGGCGTCGAGCTTCTCTGCCTTCAGCACAATCGTGGCGTCTGTGGCAGGAGGCACCAAATCGTGTTCGTCGAGGATGCGCAGACCCACGAGCGGTTTCGCGTCCTTATTAGTGAACGTGTCTACGTCCGAAATGCCTTCGGCCTTCAACTGCGTAATGCCGACTGCGGCGATGATGAGGACAAGTCCAGACACAATCCAAGAACCGCGTGGTCGACGACCAACGAAACGTGCAACCTTGCCCCAGATGCCCTTGGTTTCTGCCACTTCAGAACCAAAACGCGGAATAAACGGCCAAAAAACTTTACGACCGAAAAGCACCAAGAATGCTGGCAAAAACGTCAAGGTGACAACCAGTGCTGAGAGCACACCGATGGCGCCTACGGGCCCAAGACCTGCGTTGCTCTTGAGCTCCGAGAGCTGCAAGCACATCAGACCAACCGCGACAGTGCCTGCGGATGCGGCGATGGGTTCCCATGTGCCTTTCCACGCGGACATCATCGCGTGGTACTTGTCTTCGTCGTGTCGAAGTTCTTCTCGATAGCGACTGATGAGCAGCAGCGCATAGTCAGTAGCGGCACCGAGCACGAGCACCGACAAGATGCCTTGGCTTTGACCGTTAAGTTTGATGATGTCGTTCTTAGCAAGGAAGTAGATCGCGCCTGATGCGACGGTCAGTGAGAAACCTGCGGAAAGCAACGGGAAGATCCACAACACTGGACTGCGGTAGACCAAAATCAAAATAATGGCGACGGCGCCGAGGGTGGTCAGCAACAACGTTCCATCAATGCCGGCAAAAGCTGCAGCGAATTCCGCGAAGATGCCGACCACACCAGTGACATAACCCGAAGTGCTGGCGGCCGGAGCATCCACCGCTGCTTGCACCTTGTCCGCTACCTTGCGGATCTTTTCGAAAGCACCTTTGTCGCCTTGGAGCTTGGCCGAATCAAGGTTGATGTTGATAACGAGCGCCTCGCCATCCTTGCTGATTGCAGATGCGAAACTGCCAGGGATAGCGGGGTTTGGGAAAACGCTTGGGAACGGCTGACCGTTGAAATCGACGTACGCAAGGTAACCCGCGACTTCTGAGATAGCGATGATCTTCTGGACCAATGCGTCGTACGTCGGCTGATCTGCAGCGGTGAACGTGCCGGATGACTTCTCGAAGACAAGTGTCATCGGCAGATACTCAGCACCGCCCGCCTTCTGGAACTTCTCCAAAATGACAGAAACCTTCGAGGTTTCACTGTTGGCGGGCAGGAACTCCGCGTTGTCATTCGACTGAACGTCTGACAACTTTCCGCTGATTGGCCCCAACACGCCGCCGACGCCAAACCATAAGACGGTGAGCAACAACGTGAAGATGAAGAATTTGGGCCGACGGACAGCCTTGGTCTCAGACATACAGATCCTTTATTGAGTCGATAACCCGCTCAGACTAACCATCGACTGAGAGACAGGCATTTCGGACGACTCATCGTTCGAGGCGTAACCTTGAGCCCTTATGAACTCTGTGACGACCCCGGCCGACACATCCGAGCGCGCCGACGCTTCGACTGTTGCTGTGGTCGATTGGCTCGGACAGCTCACCGACTATGAGTCAGCGTGGGCTGCGCAACGCGAAGTCCACGCCGCAGTTGTTGCGGGCCAGAACCCAGGCACCTTGCTCCTCGTCGAGCACCCTTCAGTCTTTACCGCAGGCAAGCGCACCCAACCATCGGATCGACCCTGGGACGGCAGTCCTGTCATCGAAGTCGACCGTGGCGGCCGCATCACGTGGCATGGCCCTGGGCAAATCGTTGGCTATCCGATTGTTCGACTGCCATCTCCAGTGGATGTCATGGAGTTCGTGCACCGACTCGAACAGGCCATCATGGATGTGTGCGCCGAGTACGGAATCGACACCATGCGAGTCGATGATCGAACCGGCGTTTGGGTACCTGCAGATACCCACGGACCCGCACGCAAGATTGCAGCGATTGGCGTTCGAGTAGCAAGGGGCGTCACGATGCACGGCTTTGCACTCAACTGCAATTGTGACTTGAGCGCCTACAGCCGCATCGTTCCGTGCGGTATCAGTGACGCAGGCGTGACGAGCTTGTCACAAGAACTGCAACGCGATGTCACGATCGAAGAAGTCGCTCCACGAATCCGAACCGCAATGTTGAAACACCTTGAAGGCTGGGCAGCATGACCGAACCACGCAAACTCATCCGCATCGAAGCGCGTAATGCGGAGACTCCGATTGAAAAAAAGCCTGAATGGATTAAGACCCGCGTACGCACTGGGCCTGAGTTTCTCCAGATTCAAGAGCGAGTGAAATCCCAAGGTCTGCATACTGTCTGCCAAGAGGCAGGCTGCCCCAACATTTATGAATGCTGGGAAGATCGCGAAGCGACGTTCCTCATTGGTGGCGACCAGTGCACTCGCAGATGCGATTTCTGCCAGATCGACACTGGCAAGCCACAGCCGCTCGATCGTGACGAACCCCGTCGCGTGGCTGAGTCAGTGAAATCAATGGGCCTCAAATATGCGACTGTCACCGGCGTCGCCCGCGATGATCTCGAAGACGAAGGCGCATGGCTGTACGCCGAAACGGTTCGTGCGATTCACGAGATCCAACCAGGCTGCGGCGTCGAAGTCCTCATTCCGGATTTCAGCGCGAAACCAGAACTGCTTCAACAGGTATTCGATGCTGCGCCAGAGGTGCTTGCTCACAATCTCGAAACTGTGCCCCGCATCTTTAAGCGGATTCGACCTGCGTTTCGATACGAGCGTTCACTCGATGTCATCACTCAAGCTCGCAATGCTGGGCTCGTCACCAAGTCGAATCTCATTTTGGGCATGGGCGAGGAAATCGAAGAGGTTCATCAGGCACTCGAGGACCTTCATGCAGCCGGCTGCGACCTGATCACCATCACGCAGTACCTGCGCCCGTCGTCTCGGCACCATCCTGTGACTCGCTGGGTGAAGCCCGAAGAGTTCGTGGCGCTCGCAGACTTCGCCACATCGGCTGGGTTTGCAGGCGTTATGTCCGGTCCGCTCGTGCGCTCCTCATACCGCGCTGGCCGACTGCACCAGCAGGCGCTCGAGGCTCGAGCTGCTGGACAGCAAGCCGCCATCACCGTCGTATAGCCGACCCACTACCCTCTCGCCGTGGCGATTTTTAAGACTCCTAAGTGGATTGGTCAGGTCCGCGATACCTATCGCTTGACTGCACCTCTCGATCCAGCAATTAAGTGGATCATCCCTGTTACCTTCCTCGGCACAACGGCCGTTCTCACGGGCTTTGGCATGGCAGTTGGCGGCTGGGCACTGATTTTCGTTGTGACAGGTTGGGCGTGGGGTCTCCTCGCCACCGCGTACGTCTTCGGTCGCCGCGCCGAGAAGGCCGCATATGGCTCAATCGAAGGCACGCCTGGTGCGTCAGCTCAGGTCGTGAAGACGATTCGCTCAGGATTCTTTGTCACTCCAGCAGTCGAGGTGAACAAAGCGCAGGAACTCGTCCATCGCGTGGTGTGCCGCGCCGGTGTCGTTCTCCTCATCGAAGCTCGTCCAGGCTCTGCTATCGGCCAGACGGCCAAGCAGAAAACGGCACGCTGGGTTGGCGAAACTCCCATCACCGAAGTTTTCGTCGGAACTGGCGAGGGACAGATTTCTCTTGTCAATCTCAATCGCCATTTGCGCAAACTTCCCAAGGTGCTGCGCCCAGCAGAAGTTACAGATTTGCGCCGCAAACTTGATGCGGTTGCAGGCGGATCACTGCCGATCCCCAAAGGTCCCATGCCTAAGGGCTTGCGGATGCCTCGTCGCTAACGAAACGCCACCCGGCCAATCGTTAACACGAGCGAAACAAAGCAGATACGGACAGGCAACGACGCCTGTTTACCTTTCACCCATCACCCACTCATTGGGTGAACCAAGTCACCGGCGACTAGAGGCTCTCACGGGCCTCTAGTGACCCTTGCCACGAGGATGGATTATGTCCCGAAAGAACATGTTCAGCACTGCTGCTGAAGTGCTCGAGTACATCAAGAAGGAAGACGTCGTATTCGTCGACGTTCGCTTCTGCGATTTGCCAGGCATCATGCAGCACTTCAACGTTCCAGCCGCAGCTTTCG
The DNA here is from genome assembly GCA_017853815.1 of Actinomycetota bacterium. Classification (GTDB taxonomy): domain Bacteria; phylum Actinomycetota; class Actinomycetes; order S36-B12; family UBA5976; genus JAFMIT01. The sequence continues at coordinate 2,110 of JAFMIT010000013.1, read as the reverse complement.
ACCAATCAGTCTTTGAAGACGGTTTGATGTTCGATGGTTCGTCAATTCGTGGCTTCCAGGCCATCAACGAATCTGACATGAAGTTGATCCCAGATCCAGCTTCTGCCTTCATCGATCCATTCCGCGCTCAGAAGACCTTGGTCTTGAACTTCTCAGTTGTGGACCCTTACACCCACGCGCCATACAGCCGCGACCCTCGTGGTGTGGCAGCAAAGGCCGAGGCTTACCTCAAGTCAACCGGCATCGCCGACACCGTCTTCTTCGGACCAGAAGCTGAGTTCTACCTCTTCGATTCTGCTCGTTACAAGACCGGCCCTAACAGCTCTGTTTACGAAGTGGACAGCGCCGAAGGTGCCTGGAATATGGGCAACGAGTACGAAGAAGATGGCACTCGCAACCGTGGTTACAAGACCCGCATGAAGGGTGGCTACTTCCCTGTATCGCCAACCGACCAGATGGCGGATCTTCGCGACACGATGGTCACGAACCTCACCAAGGTCGGCCTCGAAGTCGAGCGCTCACACCACGAAGTGGGCACCGCAGGTCAGATGGAAATCAACTACACCTTCAACAAGCTCACTCATGCAGCTGACGAAGTGATGTTGTTCAAGTACATCATCAAGAACACCGCATGGGCTGGCGGCAAGACCGTTACCTTCATGCCAAAGCCACTCTTCCAGGACAACGGTTCCGGCATGCACTGCCACCAGTCGCTCTGGAAAGACGGCAAGCCATTGTTCTTCGACGAAGCTGGCTACGGCGGTCTTTCAGACCTCGCACGTTGGTACATCGGTGGCTTGCTCCACCACGCACCATCGTTGCTCGCTTTCACGAACCCTTCAGTGAACTCATTCCACCGTTTGGTTCCAGGTTACGAAGCACCAGTCAACCTCGTGTACTCGGCACGTAACCGCTCCGCCTGCATCCGCATCCCAGTGACCGGAAGCAATCCAAAGGCAAAGCGCATCGAATTCCGCGTGCCAGACCCATCGGCGAACCCATACCTTGCATTCGCTGCAATGTTGATGGCCGGCTTGGATGGCATCCAGAACAAGATCGAACCACCAGCCCCAGTCGACAAGGACCTCTACGAGCTCCCACCAGACGAGGCTGCAGCAATCCCACAGGTGCCAGGCTCACTCGGCGAAGTTCTCGACGCGCTCGAAGCTGACCACGAGTACCTGCTCAAGGGTGGCGTCTTCACGCCAGACCTCATTGAGACCTGGGTTGAGTACAAGCGCAAGAACGAAGTGGATTACGTCCGCCTGCGGCCACATCCAGCCGAGTTCGAGCTCTACTACGACATCTAAGAACTCACGAAAATGGCCCCGTCTGCGGACGGGGCCATTTTTTATGTTCGTGAACTCGACTACTGATCCTTAAACGGAGCCGTCGGCGTCAGTCGGAAGGTTGAGAGGAAACCAAGCAACAAGAAACCAGCACCAGCAAACGCCGCGTACCGAGATGCTTCAGAGAGTGCCTCGCCACCGGCTGTTGCGAGGGGTTCGGTTTCTTCTGACTGATTCCAGATCGGCAGAATCGAGCCAGCTGTTGCTACGGCAACGTTGGTGAGTTCGGTGCGACCGGCGTCTGGCACGCCGATAGCCGTCAACTTGGCATCGAAACTGTTGCCGAATGAAGTGAACAAGATGGTTCCGAGAATCGCGATGCCCAGTGCTGAACCAAGCTGGCGGGTGGTGCTCGACGTTCCTGACGCTTGACCGCTTCGCTGCACTGGCACATCTGCAAGCACAACTCCCGTGAGTTGCGCAGTGGCGAGGCCAACGCCGATGCCATACACGAAAAGCCCCGGCAACAACAGCCACAGAGACGTGTCGACGCCAATCACTAAGCCAATAGCTGCAACACCGACAAGTTCGAGCAAGATACCGAGCCGAACAACTTTGACAGGGCCAGCGGTTCCCGTCAGTTGAGCAGCCGCACCGCTAGCCGCAAAGCTGCCGAGTGCGAGTGCCAACAAGATTGCGCCGGTGCCGAATGCGCTGTACCCAAGCACGTTTTGAAGCCACAGCGGCAGTGCAAAGAGAAGACCAAATTCTCCGAGACTGACAATAGCCGCGGCGATATTGCCATTGCGAAACGAAGCAAT
>JAFMIT010000012.1 GCA_017853815.1 Actinomycetota bacterium | reverse complement strand
TGCTGAGTTGGGGCCAGCCGTGGTTTCTCGCAATGGCATTGCTGTGCTGGACGACTCTGATTCGATGCTCTTCACCGCTGACGGCTGGATTGCAGGGCGCGAGCCTGGTCGCCTCGATGTGTATGTGTTCGCATATGGCCGCGACTACGAAGTGGCGCTGAAAGATTTCTACAAACTCTCGGGCAGCCAGCCGTTGCTTCCCAAGTGGGCGCTGGGCAACTGGTGGAGCCGCTATTACAAGTACTCCGCCGAGTCGTATCTCGAGTTGATGGACCGCTTCCAGGCCGAAGAGTTGCCGTTCTCTGTCTCCGTCATCGACATGGACTGGCATCTTGTGGAGTCTGTGCCGCCAGAGTTCGGAAGCGGCTGGACGGGGTACACGTGGAACCCTGACCTGTTCCCTGATCCTGAAGCTTTTCTCGCAGAGCTGCATCGGCGGGGTCTGCGCACGACATTGAACGTGCATCCTGCAGATGGTGTGCGTGCGTTTGAGAATGCATATCGGGCTGTTGCGGAGGCAATGGGCCGCAATGCTGACGACGGGTTGCCGATTGCTTTCGATTGCACCGACCGCGTGTTCATGGATGCGTACTTCGATGTGCTGCATCGTTCACTCGAAAAGCAAGGCGTGGATTTTTGGTGGGTGGACTGGCAGCAGGGTCAGCACTCGCGTATGCCTGGAGTTGATCCTCTATGGGTGCTCAACCATTTTCACTTCATGGATTCGAAGCTAGACAACAAGCGGCCGTTGACTTTCTCTCGTTTTGCGGGTCCAGGTAGCCATCGGTATCCAGTCGGCTTCTCTGGCGATTCGGTCATCAGCTGGGATTCGTTGGACTTCCAGCCGGAGTTCACATCCCGTGCCTCAAATATCGGTTACGCATGGTGGAGTCATGACATCGGCGGACACATGTTTGGTGTGCGCGATGATGAACTCGCGACTCGCTGGGTCCAGTACGGAGTGTTTTCACCCATCAATCGTTTGCATTCGTCGAGCAATCCCTTCCTCGTCAAAGAGCCGTGGAACTACCCACTCGAATCGCGCGAAGCGATGAACGAGGCACTGCGATTGCGTCATCGGCTGGTGCCATATCTGCACACGATGAATCACCGGGCTGCCGTCGACGGACTGCCGCTCGTGCGTCCGATGTATCACCTGTATCCACATCATGACCTCGCGTATGTAGTCGCAAACCAGTACATGTTTGGTTCGCAGTTGATGGTCGTTCCGATTACGCGGCCTCGAGATGGCGTGACCTTGCAAGGCTCGACAAACGTGTGGCTTCCTGAAGGCGTGTGGGTAGACATCTTCACGGGCACCGTTTATGGCGGAGATCGCCTGCTGACAATGTCACGCGGTAGGTCGAGCATTCCGGTGCTGATGAAGGCGGGCGAAATTCTGCCGCTGGCAGCTGAAGTCTCTAACGATGTTGAGAGCAATCCAGAACGACTTGAAGTGCTGGTGGCGGTGGGCGCTGACGCCGACTTCACGCTCATTGAAGATGACGGTGCTGGTGCGTCTGTCGAAGACGTGAAGACGGCGCGCACTCGCCTGACGTGGAATCAATCCAGTCGGACTTTCACCGTCCACGCAGTCGAAGGCCATGTTGAGTGCGTGCCCACCTCACGCGAATGGAAAGTGACCTTCCTCTCTCTGCGCGACAAGGGTGCGCGTTACAGCGTTACTGGCACAGTCGCGCGTGATCAGTCGAGTAGCTTCCAGTTAGATATTGACGCGACGATGGCGACGTCAGACAAGCAACAAACTCTGTTCGAACTCCTTAATCAAGCGCAGTTCTCCAACACGGGCAAAGAAAACATCTGGCGCCTCCTCAACGAACCAGGTAGCGAGCTAGAGAAAGTCCAGGCGTTGCGGGCGATTGATGTACCTGCATCACTAGTGGATTCGATTGTTGAAATACTCGGCGCTATCTAATTGGTCCGACAAACACAAAGGCCCCGCTCGAAGGAGCGAGGCCTTTGCTGGTGAAGGGACAGAGAGTTCTCTATTAGTCGTGCTTCTTTTCTGAATTCTGACCTGGCAGGTAAACCGGCATCAGGACTTCGTCGATGCCGTGTGCGATCTGGGTGTTACCTGCGTTGATGTCAGTCTGGCTGAGAAGAACTTCTGGGTTGTCCAGCTTGCGGTTGACGTCCTTGAGCTCAATGTCATTCGAGACCTTGACCTTGAAGGTTGCGCCAGCCAGTGCAGTCTGAAGGACTGCTCCGTTTGCATCCACGGCAGTCGTCAGGCCAATTGCTGGGCCAGGTACGACGTGGTACAGCAAGACTGACTCGACTGCATCAATGCCGAGGCTAGCTACGACGTTGAAGGCTTCTTGCTCAGTGCGGATCTTGGTGCCGGTAGCTTCCTTGGCCAAGTTGCGGAATGCCTTGTCCGTTGGAATGAACGCGGTGAGAGCCACGGTTCCATCAGCAAGCAAGCCGACTGGTGATGCAGGCTTTGCAGCGAGCACTGCCAAGACAGCAGCAGTCACGACGTCGTAGTCGTTCCAGTTGTTGTCAAACGCTGGGGTCGTTGCAGTAAGAACTGACGCGAGCGAGGTGGTGCCTAGTTGGTCTGCATTGGATGCGGGTGCGAGACCCACACCAGCAAGGACGGCGACAGCACCGACTGCTGCGGCTTTCTTGAGAGTTGTTACTTTCATTTTTCCTCCAGGTTGGTTCGGTGCGAGGAAAGTAGCGAGAGAGTGACAGTTACGCGCGTCGAAAAACTTGGTTGATTTTCACGATATGTCCGTGTTTTCGAGTTGCGAAAAACCTATGTTTTTAAATGGTTTCTGTGCTTTCCCTGTATTTCATATTTTGACCAAATTAAAACAGTGATTTAAGAGCGGAGAATCTTCTCGAGTGGTCGGCCCTTTGCCAATTCGTCTACGAGTTTGTCGAGGTAGCGAATCTTTTGCATGAGTGGATCTTCGATTTCTTGCACTTTGATTCCACAAATGCTGCCGGTGATGAGAGATGCGTTCGGATGAATCTTGGCGGCGGCGAAAAAGTCTTCGAATGTTGTTTCGGCCTTGAGATGTTTCGCAAGAGTTTGTTTGGTGAATCCAGTGAGCCACAGAATGACGGCATCTAGCTCTTCCGCTGTTCGACCCTTCTTTGTGACCTTGGTGAGATAGAGCGGATACACCCGGTTGACACTCATGCTGTAAAGGCGACTCATGGGACAAAGCGTATTGGCGCTCAGCTCCCGGTTGACTCCACACCGATACGCTTGTGGCAGGCAAAAGAGCGAAGTGCTCAGAGTGACGAAATGGAATGTGAATGGGCTTTGATGCAGCGCTAGTTGCCGCGGCAAGCCTGCAGTGGCAGCGCGGTTTCGACGCGGAGACCTCAAGCTCTGAGGATGCCACTCATCAACTTCAGCTCGCTCATGTCTTGCTCGATGGTGGCTACGATGGTGTGGCAACGCTCGAAGAAGCGCTCGCGGGCGGAGATCACGGCCTTGGGACGGTCGACCGACTTGATGGTGAGCTGGTGGTCGTCGATGGCGAACCGTGGCGAGTGAACTCAGAGGGTGTGGCTGAGTTGCTGCCGCTCGAAACGCGAAGTCCGTTTGTGATTGTCACGTCGATGCACAACCCGGTATCTCGCAGAGTCACGGACCTCTCGCGGACAGAACTGCTTTCCACAATCGAAGAGATGGCGGGTGCACCTGACGCTGTCGTGGCGGTTCGGGTCGAAGGGGAATTTGATTCGGTCTTGATTCGGAGCGTGCCAGCGCAGACCCCGCCCTATCGACCGTATGCAGAAGTGTGCACAACCGACGAAGTTCGTTGGACCAAAGAGCCATTCTCGGGTGTGTTCGTTGGATTCAAGTTCCCAGATCTTGCGCCGGGCGCGACTATTCCTGGGCTGCACCTTCATGGACTCGATCACGACCGCACGACGGGCGGTCACAATCACGAGATGCACATTCGCGACGCCGTCGTGACGATCGACGTCACCCGCGAAGTCGTGATGCACCTCCCTGATAAATCAATGGCGGACCTCCTCAACACACCCCGCGAAGTCCGCGTTGTGCAGCGCCACCTGCTCCGCAACGGACCACAGTCAACGAAAGACATCGCCATGGCTTTGGAGTTGAGCGAAACTGAGGCTGGAAGTCGGCTGACGTGGCTTGAAGATCGAGGATTTATCGCGCTTGAGACGACGCCAGTGGGCGAAGTGTGGATGATTCACATGAAGGCTCAAGCCACCAAGAAGTCGCCATTTATGACTGCTATCTTGGATTCACTATGAAGCAGACACATCCCAGGGTTAGCCTTACCGAATCCGCACAGGGTTTTGGCAGTGGTTCCCTCAAGTGGATTGTGCCGTTCCTGCGTGGATCATGGTTCGCGTTGGCCCGCTTGCTAGCGCTCATCATTCTCACGTTGCTGGCAGCTGGCTATATGCCGCTCTTTATCGAGTCGATGTTGCATCACGGTCACGTCGACTCACAAGCCATTGGCTTGCTTGTTACTCTCATTTTGGTCCAAGTCATCGGTGGGCATCGATTGCATCTCGGTGCGCATCATGTTGCGGTCGCAGTGATTGTGCGGCTGAGTGACTTCTTATTCGACGCAATTTTGCATGCGCGAGGAGTGAAGCAAAAACTTCGTAGTGATGAACAAATTGCGCGCATGCTCGGTGACATCGAGAGCGTCAGTGATGCGATTGAAAAGACACTAGTTTCTGGCATTCCAGGTGTTGTGCGGTTAGTCCAGAGTCTCGTGCTGTTGACCTACATCAGTCGCGATGCCGGAATCGTGATGGCCGGCGGCACCGTTCTTTTTCTGATCTTCAGGTCCTATATCGGCAAGCGAATGTGGACGGCCGATAAGGAAAGGCTTGATGCTCGAAGTGGAGTCGGCCAACTCATCGATGAGTTTCTGACTAAGTCTCGGACTGTGGCGGGTCTTTCTATCGAGTCGTGGATGATGAAGCGGCTAGATGGTCGTCTTGAGAAGTTGGAAGACAAGAGTCACGCACTGGGCGATCGTCTGGCGCAGTTGTCGACTGCCGCACATGCAGCTGGTTTGGCAGGCATTTTCACGGTCGTGCTAGTAGCGGCGCAGGGCGGCGAGCAACAGATTGCCATCGCGGCAGCATCGTTGCTGTATGTCGAAGGCGTGGTCAAAGGCCTCGAATCCCTGCCAGTGTGGATCCGTTCTCTCCAACTCGCGGCCGTGGCCCGATACCGCATGAACGAGATTGTTAGTGACCTAGATGGGGAAGTGGCGCCAACCCTGCAGCCAGCGTTGGCACAAATGGACTGGTCGGCCACGGGCGTGCTTGGTCTCGTGACGTCGTCGCTAATGACATCGGACGAAGTGCTGGCTCAAATGTCTGCGGACGTATCAGATGGCAGCCAGTGGCGGATCAACACTTTTGGCCACATTGTGCGTCTGCCCGACTTTGGTAGCGGCGTCATTCATGTCCCAGAAGAAGCCGAAACGTTCCTTGCGACCGTGCGCGAGCATTTTGAGGCAGCTGACCCCACCATCACCGAAGAGGAGATGCGTCGGTTATTGATTGCGACGGGCGCGGAGCATCTTCTCAACAGTCCGGTGGGAGCAGATGCCCTGCTGTCGCCGCATGGTCTGCGTCTGAGCACCGATGAGCGCCAGCGCATGCTCATCGCTGTCGCCCTTGCTGCGAAGCCGCAGCGGCTGCTGCTCGGTGAAATGCATGCGTTCGAGGATCTTGAATCGGCGACGCCAGTTCTCAACGAAATCAAAGCGCGCGTCCCATTGACGATTCTCGCGATTCGTTCGTCGGAGATTGCCGAAAATGTTAATCGCGTCATGTGGGTCCATGGCGATGAACTCACCGTCGGCGCGCATCGTTCAATACTTGTGGACGATCCCGCCTACGCACAGATTTGGGGCAAGCGCCTCAATGCGAACTCAATTGATCTCAGTGTTCTCGGCATCGACAGTTCGAATGCGGCGGCTGTTGAGGCGAGCATGCGCACGGAACGCTATTCGGCCGGCGAAGTTATCTATCGGCAGGGAGAGCCTGCGAATCGAGTGTTCTTTATCATCTCTGGTCGCGTAGAGATCCTGTCTGCTGACGCCGATGGCGAGGCTAAGCGCGTGGCGATTCTGGGTGCTGGCAATCATTGCGGTGATCTCACTCTTAGCGTCGGCGAGCGACGCGCAGAGACCGCAGTGGCAGCTGAGGAGTGTGTGATTCGAACCCTGAGTCGCGATGCGATATCGGTCGGCATGGTCGGCATGCTTGACCGAACACCAGCAGAGCGCAAGATTCTCGCTGTACTGCTGAGGCAGGGGCCAGCTACGTCTCAAGAATTGGCACAACGACTTCCCGAGATGGACGCCGATACCTTCAAGCGGGCACTTGATTTGTTGATTCAAGACAGCGCAGTGGTGGTCGAGGGTGAAGTCGTTCGGCTAGCAAAACAACGGTCAACGCGTCGCGGATCACGCGAGCTACTCGATCGTCTCGGAGATTTCTAAGCCGAGGCTCTAGCTAGTGACTGGATTAGCCAATGGCCTGGGCAATAGCGCGAATCTGCTGTGACCAAGGATCGCTTGGGCTGGTCAGCGAGAACAAACCTCCTGAAGCGTTCTGAACCACTTGTTCGCTCAGTGGCAGCACGGCCGCGACTGGCGAGTTGTAGGCCGCTGTCATCTGCGCCTTGAGGTCGTCAGTGTCGACATTGCTCGGCACTTTGTTGAGTACCAAGAAGAGCGATGGCACATCGAGCTTGCGTGCGACGTCAACCGTCACCGCCGTGCCCTGGAAGTCCTGTCGGTCAGGGCGCAAGATCAGCAGCAGAACATCGCTAATGGTGATGGAGAGCAACGTTTCTTCGTTCAAACCTGGGTGAGTATCGATGAGCAGGTAGTCGAGGTTCAGCGTCTCTGCTAATTCACGAAAACCATCATTGAGTGTCCCAACGTCGTAGCCATCGCGGAGAACTTTGGCGATGTCGGTGGACTTCATGCTCGAAGGAACGAGGAACAGTGCACCGCCGTCTGCAACCGTCGTGGATTGAGCGACACGGCTCGTCACATCATGCGCGGCCTCGGCGATGCCAATCTTGCCCCACAGGTAGTCATTCAGCGTGTTCTGCAGGTCGTCGTTGAAGCCAAACAGCACGTGGATGCCAGGGCTCTGGATGTCGGTGTCGACCACCGCTACCCGCTTGCCGGCTGCGGCGAGCTGAGCAGCCACGTTCGAAGTGGTGTTGCTCTTGCCCGTACCACCACGAAATGAGTGGATTGAAACGACCGTAGCCATGGGGCCCCTTAAGCGCTCGATGTGGCCGAATATTAAGGCTTTTCGGTGTCCTGGGACTGCTCGCGTTCGGCCTTCTGGCGACGTAGTTCCGCTGCCTTCGCTTTGATGTCCTGGAAATAGTCACTGTCTGTGATCGCACTGACGTCTTTGGCGACCTGGGAACGATCGATTTCAATAGTCAGGCGACGGACTTGTTCACGCAAAGCACGTTCGCGCTCGACGAGTTCGCGACCCATACGTTGGAAGACGCGGGCCAATTCGCCGACCTCATCCGTACGTTGACTCGCGCTGTTGAGCGTTTCTGGATCGAACGTGCCGTCGGTGAGCGCCTGTGCCGCTGTCGTAATTTGTTCGACCGGCCGGACGATGCGTCGGCTCATGAGCAAACCGCTAAACAAACCAAACAACAGCACGATGATGCTTAGTACGGCCTGTTGCAGGGCCAGCTGTTGACCAGGCGCAGTGAGCTCTCCACGTGGCACGGCTGAAACCAAATACCAACCGAGTTGCTGGAACGTGGAGACGTTGACCACCCATTGTTCGGAGGAGCCATTGCGCAAGGTTTGCTTGAGAGTGACGGCATTAATGGAGCCATCCATTGCTGGGGCCGCAGCCATAATGGATTTCAACGCGTCGGCACCATCTGCCGATTGGTACCAATCGAGATCCCGCGCGAACGGCGTGATTGCTAAAGAACCGCCTTTTTCGACTACGAAAAACAAGCTGTTTTCGCTGAAAGAAATGTTCGAAAGTGAGACTCGAAGTTGTTGCTTAATAGCATCAAGTCGTTTGGTCGCCTCGGCATCGATATCGTCGACGTAAACGCCCGTGCCGATAATCCAATCCCATGGTGCGTAGTGAAAGACATAACTTATTTTGGGTGAAGCGACATCTTCATTGAGTCGCACCCATTGATAGTCGACGTAACCGCTTTCTTCGGTGAGGGCTACTCGACGAATTTCGCGCAAAACATACTTGCCGTCGGCATCTTGCAGGTTGCTCAGGTTCTTGCCCTGGAATTTGGCATCCGGATGAGCAATCGCGACGAGATCACGGTTGTAGGTGAAGAAGTAGTCGTTATTGCCGAAGCGAATTGCTCGGAGCATGTCGAGCGCCTGAGCTTGGGCAGCAGATTTTGAGATCTGGTTGGCCTCAACCGCGGCATTGAGTGCGTCGAGTGCGGCAACAATCGGGGCAGCTTCATCTTTGAGCGCCTGGCGTCGAGATTCGAGGGCCGCAGCGCGAAAATCCAAGACCGACTGGTACTCGTTCTTGATGAGCGAACCGACGGATGTGTGTACGTTGGCCATCGACTGGTTGGTTTGCTCGTACATTGCATTTTGGACTGATTGCACAGCGAAAGTGGTCGTCACCACTGCGGAGATCACCAACAGCACCGCAATAAGCGCAGCTACACGGTAGCTCAGTGTGAATTTTGAGCGGCGGCGGGCAGTCGCAGGTTGTGGTTCGGACACAGATGCTTCCTTCGGTGCGGCAGGACGCTGAGTCTAGGTGCGGTCGGCAACGAGCGGAACGGCTTTTCTCAGGCCTCTGCTTACGACAGAACGTCTTTCTTATCGAAGCGGAGAACTGCCCAACCAACGAGAAGTGTGAATGCAATAATGCTAAAGGACGCACCGCGGGCCATTGAGGTCCAATCGATCGTCGGAGAGAGCACATCAGTCCATGCTCGCGCGTAATGGCTCGGAAGCCACTGGCGCAGGTCACCTAGCGCCTCGAGCGCATCAAGAATCTGACTGACGATCACAATCATGACGGCAGTGCCGACAGCACCGAGTGGAACATCGGTAACGACGGTCATCAAGAATGCGACCCCTGATGCAAAGAGCAATGTTGTGCCGATGTAGCCCGTAATGATGGCAATGCGGGCGAGCGCTTCACTCGAAGCGAACGAGCCGCCGAGTGGGCTGGTGAGCGGCGCGGTGCCGAAGGCAATTGCACCTATCGCGAGGGATGCCGCGACAAGGATCACCAGTGCGGTTAACGACAACGTGATACCGACAGCGAGCTTGATCATGAGCAGTCGTCGGCGTGGTACGGGCGTGGCGAGTAAGTAGCGGAGAGTGGACCACGAGGCCTCGCTCGCGACAGTGTCGCCGCTGAAGAGCGCGAAGACGGTGGTGAGCAAGAATCCAGAACCGAACAGCAACATGACGAGTGTGAAATTCCACGTGCCATTGGTCGCAAGGCCAATGAGGTTGAGACTGCCGCTGCCGAAGTTTGAATCTCCACTACCGCTGCCCGACGAACTGTTGGACTGAGGTCCGAGCTTGACGGCCGCAACCACAATGAGCGGCAAGGCCACCATGAGTCCGTATGCGACGGCCGTACGCCGACGCTTAATCTGTCGAATCAACTCGATTCGGTACGGCAAGGTGCGGTTGGCTTTGTAGTTATTCATCATGACCGCCCGATGGTGAGATCGTCGCCGACAACTTCTAGGAAGAAATCTTCAAGCCGAACGTTGCTTCGACCCGCGAGCAGCTCATCCACGCGCCCGCTCGTGACGAGCCGTCCGCGGTGCATAACAATGACATGCGAACAGGTTTGTTCTACTTCGCTGAGCAAGTGCGACGACACAATGACGGTGCGACCGGTCGCGGCATATTCCTGCACCATCGCACGCATAGCGCGAATCTGTGGGGGATCGAGACCGTTGGTCGGTTCGTCGAGCATCAGGAGGTCTGGCATGCCCAGCATGGCTTGCGCAATGCCGAGTCGTTGACGCATGCCCTGGCTGTAGGTGCGGACTTTGCGATCGACCGCGGTGCCGAGATCGGCCATGGCGAGAACTGCGTCGAGTTGCGGGTCTTCAGTAGTGCGGCCGCTTGCTTTCCAGAAGAGCTCAAGATTCTCTCGACCTGTCAGGTGCGGTAGGAAGCCAGCGCCTTCGACGAGGGCACCGATGCGCGACAGTGCGGGTGAGCCTGGTTGCACCTGATGTCCGTAGACAAACACAGCGCCAGAAGTTGGGGCGATGAGACCCATTGCCATGCGCATCGTGGTGGTTTTGCCAGCACCGTTAGGTCCGAGAAGGCCGAGCACCACACCCGTCGGCACGGACCACGAGATGTCATCAACTGCGCGATGTCCACCTTTGAATTCTTTGACAAGGTTTTCGACCTGAAGTGGAACTTCGGCGAGATCGGCGCGGTAGATCGCGGGTCTGCGTCGAGGACGGCGCAACCACAGTAGGAGTACGACCGCGCCGATGACGGCAATCGCGGTGTAGATGGTGGTGAGGGGTGATGACGAGTTAGAGATTTTTGTGACGCCCATGATGGGAGTGGAGAGCTGACCATCAACGAGTTCAATCGTGTACATCGACGGTGTGATGGGCAGGCGATACGCAGCATCGGTGGTACTGACAACGAGTTGTAGTCGTTCGCCGGGACTGATTTCGGCGACAACCGCAGGAAGCTGCACCGAGACATCAATGGGCTGACCCGCGACAACGTTGGTGATGCGCAGTGGTGCGACAAGGCCGTTGGGGAATCGCTGTGTCTGCTCACCGTTGGTGATGCGAAGGCTCGTGAACAAAACTAGCTCGGGCAGCGACTGTGTCGGCGTCACCCGAAGAGTGATGTGACTTGAGCCGAGTAGCGGTGTCGTGGCAGAGAAGGGTGCTGATTCAAAGTATGCGGATTGGTTTGGGAAACTCCGCGCGACCAGACTTGCGATTGAGCCACCAAGACCAGGCAGCACTGTCATCAGCGCGGGCTGACCGCCAGCTGGAGCGACAATGTTTTGCGCCTTGCCAGTGAGCTTGATCTTGTTGGTGCTTGTGCCCGCGACACCAGCGAAGACGTCCGAGGTGAAGAACTTGAGCTGATTGCGATTGTTGTTGCTCACGATGGTTCCGCTGGCAAGAGTCGCTTCGAACACTGGTCCCGTCGAAATGTTTTCGCGAAGCAAATACTTCTTGAACCACGTCATGGTGAAGCCTTGAAGACGTTCTGATTCATTGACGCCGCCATCGTGGCCAGCGGCATGCCACACCAGTTTGAGTGGTGTCGCGGGATGTGCTGCAGCAATTTGTTCGAAAGTCTTGCTGCCTTCGCTGAGCGGGAAGAGTGAATCCGCTTGGCCGGCCATGATCAACGTCGGTGCCGTGATGCGTTCAGCGATTGATGCTGGTGACGAGGCGAACATCAATGCCTGGCTCTGCTCGGACAGCTGTCCAGTCGTCACGCCTTCTTGGTAGGCGCGGCACCACTCGAGACTGAATCGTCCGCAGGGATTGATGAGATTCGGTGGCGTCGCCATGCCGACCGAGAAAAAGTAGCTGGCCCACATCTGCTTGAAAACGCCGGTATCGCGCTTCACGTCAGCGGTTGCCCCAAGCCGGGTGGCGTTCTGGGCAAACAGGGTTTGTTGCATGTCGTTCCAGGTGATGTCCGACGACACCGCGTCGACGCGAGCGTCATAGCCAGCGACCAACAGTGAGATCGCTCCGCCATACGAACCGCCAGCGAAACCGACTCGAGGGTCGTTGGTGGCGTCTTGAGTGACTTCCGCGCGTTTGGCGAGGTAGTCGATGAGCGCACGAGCATCAGCGACTTCGAACTGTGGTGAGTTCATCGAGATGCTGCCGAAGGTTTTACCGAAACCGCGTGCGGAATACGCCAGCACAACAAATCCAGCATCACGAAGACTGAGCGCCTGCTCGTCGACAGATTCTTTAGAACCACCGAAACCATGAGCAAGCACCACTGCTGGTGCGGGGACGGTCGCCGGAAGGTAGATGCGAGCGTCGATGCTCACGGGCTTGGAGTCCATCGCCGATGCTGGACCGCCGCTGATGCGGACATCTGAAACGGAGGGCTCCGCAGCCGTGGCCGATGCAAAGCTTGGCAACAGTCCAATCGTCAACGCGACGATTGCAGCAGCAGTTCCCAGCACCCGTTTCATGTGACCACCTTAAGTCAGCACCAAGTAATCTGCGCTCGCAAGCGAAACCACTGTGCAGGGTTCGCCGAAACTGAAAGTGAGTGTCAATGGCCGACACGATCATTGCCGAAGACCTCGTGAAGACCTATCGCAATGGCGAGGTCCGGGCTCTCGATGGCCTCAACCTCAGCGTCCCTGAAGGCTCAGTGCTCGGCATCCTGGGGCCAAACGGCGCTGGCAAAACCACGTGTGTGAGGGTGTTGTCGACCTTGTTGACGCCTGATTCTGGTCGCGCGACCGTCGCAGGCATCGACGTCATCAAGCATCCTGACCAAGTCCGCGAAGTGATTGGTCTCTCAGGGCAGTACGCGGCAGTGGATGAGACGTTGACGGGCTGGGACAACCTCGTCATGTTCGGTCGGCTTTATCACCTGGGAAAGAAGTCAGCTATCGCTCGCGCGGATGAGCTGCTCGAGCAGTTTCGACTGACTGATTCGGCGAAGCGGCCGATCAAGACGTACTCCGGCGGCATGCGTCGCCGGCTCGACTTGGCCGCATCGTTGATTGTTCGGCCCAAAGTTCTTTTCCTCGATGAACCGACGACGGGACTTGATCCGCGTGGTCGCATCGACATGTGGAATGTGATCAGTGGATTGGTGTCCGAAGGCGTCACGCTTTTGCTCACGACGCAGTACCTTGAAGAAGCAGATCAACTAGCTGACAGCATCGCGGTTGTGGACCACGGCAAAGTCATCGCACGCGGCACCGCAGATGAGCTGAAAGACCAAATCGGTGGTGATCGTCTCGAAGTCAGTGTTCACGTCGATGACATGAATGTTGCTGCCGAGGTGCTCGCTCGACTCGGTGGCGAAGTGCATCGTGATGAAGGTCTTCACCGTCTGTCTATCGGCGTGACCAACGGCAGCGCGGTGCTGACTGAGGCTGTCCGTGGACTCGATGCAGTTGGAGTCAAGATCCTTGATCTAGCACTCAAGCGGCCGTCTTTGGATGACGTTTTCTTGAGTCTTACTGGCCATGCAGCAGAAGAGGAAGTCCAGTCATGAGCGTTATCCATGATGGCTTGATTATCACCAAGCGCCAACTACTTCAGCTTTCACGCGTCCCTGAGGTTCTCATCTTCTCGACCATCCAGCCGGTGATGTTCGTGCTGCTGTTTCGTTTCGTGTTCGGCGGTTCGATTGAGACTGCTGGTGGTGACTATGTGCAGTTCTTGATGCCTGGCATCTTTGTGCAGACGGTGTCATTCACGCTCGCGGGTACCGCAGTCGGACTTGCAGAAGATATGACTAAAGGCTTGATTGATCGCTTCCGATCACTGCCCATCGCTCGTTCGGCTGTGGTGCTTGGTCGAACTCTCGGCGATGCGACTCTCAACGTTGTGGTGTTGCTTGTCATGGGTGTTGCTGGCTTCGTGGTCGGTTGGCGTCCCACGAGTGGCGGGCTATCCATTGCCGCCGGCTTCTTGTTGTTGTTGAGCTTTGGTTACGCGATGTCATGGATTGGCGTCTTCGTTGGATTGTCCGTGCGTGACTCCCGCGCAGCGAATGGACTCGTCTTCATCATTGTGTTCCCGATGACGTTCTTGTCTAACGCTTTCGCGCCGACCTCGAACATGCCCACCGTTTTGCAGTATGTCGCCGAATGGAATCCGGTGTCCACGATGGTGGCAGGTTGCCGCGAGCTGTTCGGATTGCCCAACGTTTTCGGTGTGACCGCTAACTCCTGGCCGAGCCAAAATCCATTGGAAATGTCGCTGATTTACATGCTGATCATCATGTCGGTGTTTGTACCGTTCTCGATCCGCAAGTACATGAAGGCGTCTGCACGCTAGTTGGTGTGTGCCTCTGCGACGGGGTAGCGAAGCTCGTTATAGCGAAGCAGCGTTGGAACAAACGGCGAATTGAATCTCGCGACTTGGAGTGGTCCAGTGATCTCGAGCTTGTCGCGGGCGATTGACTCACGCAGTTCGGCCGCCTTGGCCATCACTTTGCGATTGTCGACGCCGCCGCGCATCACCATGACAGCGCACACCTGGGCGGGCTGTTGAGTGACGGTGACGCCGATGTCTGTACCGGGCGGCAGACTCTTAGCATCAGATCCAGCGGGCATCACGAATTCGACGCTCCAAGTATCTGAAGAACTTTCGCGCTGCACCACTGGTGCAGTCATAGCGATGTTGTGCGTTGAGATGTAACGAAAAAGTCGCTGAAAACCTTGGCGTGGGGCGGACTGCATATCGCCTGAGACGGCCACCGCCGCAATCGCAACCGGGGCATATTCGCGCAGTTCGTATCCAGCCCGCTGCTCGAGCAGTCGGTAGACCTGTTGCTCTGTCATGCCTTGAGCGTAGGACTAATGACCAACCTGCGCCCGTTGCTTTCGCCTCTATCGGTTATGTTCATGGCGTGAAGCGAGTTCTCATCACCGGCATGTCTGGCTCAGGAAAGAGCACGGTTATTCGTGAGCTCATATCAATGGGCTTTCATGCGGTGGATTCTGACTACGGCTATGTGCGCGTAGACGATGAGGGCTACCAGATGTGGGATGAGCCGAGTGTGCGACGCCTTCTCGATGACGAAGTTGCTGATGTGCTCTATTTCGCAGGCTGTGAAGAGAACATGGTCGATTTCCTCTCTGACTTCGATTCGATTGTGCTGTTAACCGCACCGTCAGATGTGCTGATCGAACGAGTGAAAACTCGTGAGAACAATCCCTTCGGACACAAGCCAGCGGATCTTGAACGCATCAGTTTCGACATTGAACACATAGAGCCGCGCCTCAAGAACATCGCGGATGTGGAGATCCGCACGGACGAAGATTTAGAGCTTGTCATGGCGCAGCTGCTCTTGTTGACCTAACCAGAAACGTTTCAGCACATCTCATAAAAAGCCAAGACCGCTCCTACACATACGACGATTCTTGGCAAAAAGTTCGATGATCACGACGTAAGAAAAGCAGCAATCGACAGTGTTGTAGTGTCTAAAGTCCTTTAAAAATAAAGGAAACTTAAGTTTTCTCGCACACGAACGTGACAGCAGACGGTCAATTTTTGAACTTACCGTTCGTTGGCTAAAGCATCAATTCTCTTGACCGTTTTCCTGCCGACTTTCAACCTCCGGCTTTAGAAACTGGGTCTGTGAAATTGACGAACAGATCTCACGGCGCTGCCCCCACTCGCATCGCCAAGCACCACCGTCGGCTCAACGGTGCAGCGCTACTGGCCGGCATCGGTCTAGGCGTTGTCCTGGGCGCTTCCTCATACGTCGCGTTTGAACTGCTCGGAACTGTCAGTGGCGCGTTCAATGCCTTGAGCGTGCTCACCTCCATGATTGGCACGTATCTGTGCCTCATGTTGCTCGTCCTGGTCTCCCGTATTCCAGCGATTGAGCGCTCCTTTGGTCACGACCGCATGGTCATCCTTCATCGCACACTCGCGCCTTACTCGCTCTTCTTGATTGGCGCGCATGTCATCTTCTCGACCGTCGGATATGCCTTGGGCCATAACATCAACGTGGTTCAGCAGTTTGTCGACTTCAATCTTCAATACCCCTGGATGCTTCCTGCGACTGTGGGCTTTGGGTTGATGGTGATGGCAGGTGTCGCCTCGTATCGGCGAGTTCGCAGCAAGATGAAGTACGAAACCTGGTGGACAACCCACCTGTACTTCTACGTTGCCGTTGCGATCAGCTTTGGGCATCAGATTGAAGGCGGTCGGGTTTTTCTCAACAATCCATGGCTCAAGCCCATCTGGATTTCGGTTTACGCCTTGGTCGCCGCCACCATTTTTGTTGGCCGCATCGCCCTACCTCTTGCCTTCAGTCTGCGCCATCGACTCCGAGTCGCTGCGGTGGTGGAAGAAAACAAGGACGTCGTCAGCATCTACATCACCGGCCGCAAGTTGGACAAGCTCAAGGCGCGCGGTGGTCAGTTCTTCCAATGGCGATTCATGGTTCGTGACTGGTGGTGGCAAGCCCATCCTTACTCGCTTTCAGCTGCACCCCATGACGAATGGCTCCGGATTACGGTGAAGAGCCTCGGCGACCAGTCGAGTGCACTGTCTAAGCGCCTTAAGCCTGGTACTCGCGTTGTCGCTGAAGGGCCATATGGCATCTTTACTGAAGATCGCCGTTACACCGATGAAGTAGTGGCATTTGCGGCGGGCATTGGAATTACGCCGATTCGAGCC
This sequence comes from Actinomycetota bacterium, assembly GCA_017853815.1. Lineage (GTDB taxonomy): Bacteria > Actinomycetota > Actinomycetes > S36-B12 > UBA5976 > JAFMIT01. Next base: position 6,453 of record JAFMIT010000012.1, on the reverse strand, counting down.
ATGCTCGAAGAGCTGCCATTGGCAAGCCGGGCAACCGTGATTTATCGCGCGTTGGACGCCACTCAGGCACCTCTCATGCAGGAGATGAAAGAGCTTGGCGAGCAGCGCGGGTGGAATGTGCACTGCCTTTTCGGTCCGCCTGCTGATCATCCGTTAACGCTGGAACACATCGAGAAGTTTGCTCCGCGCATTGGCGAAAGTGACATCTACATCTGTGGCCCCGGTGGCTTCACCGTTGGTGTGCAGAAGCTGGCCGAAGCAGCTGGCGTCCCCGAATTTCGAGTCCATCACGAAGCCTTCGCTTTCTAACAGGAGAAAACATGAAGCGAGCATTTTTTGTTGGCACCGGCACTCTCGTCGGTCTCGCCGCAACCATGAGTTACGCGCCATCAGCGCAGAGTATTGAATCCACGGAAGGACTTGGTGGCCTTGGTGCACTGCCAGCACCAGCCGCGACGGCACCAGTTGACACGACTGTTGTCACACCGAGCGACAGTCCCTCGGCGATTCCGACTTACGACCCAAGTGCTACTGCTACGCCGACCCCAGTCGACACCAAGCCGGGCAATGGACCGCAACCGAAAGTCACCAAGACCCCGAAGCCGAAAGCAACAGCTACACCTTCTGGTTCTCCTACGACAGCACCGATTGAGACCTCAGGTCCTGCCAACGGTGACTTCCTCGGCACCATCGCTCGTGCCGGCGTCTACGGCACGGTGCAGGTTCAGATCCGCGTCACTAACGGTGTCATCACTGACATTGGGGTGCTCGCGTACCCTGATCGCGAAGTTGAGTCTCAGCAGATTTCGGCGTCGGCGATTCCACAACTTCGCACTGCTGCCTTGGCCGCGCAATCTGCCAACATCGCCTCAATTTCTGGCGCCTCGTACACGTCGAGTGCCTACAAGGCATCTCTCCAGGCTGCGATCAGGGCTGCTGGGCTATGAGCACGCTGATTCGGGACATTCACGGTGGCTGGGATCGAGCAGTTCACCAAGAAGAAGTGTGGGGAACCGTCGTGACTTTCGATGTGCGCGACCAACATCTCGATGAAGGTGTGCTCGCTGCGATCGACGAAAGTGCTGCATTCTTGCACCAAGTGGATCGGTGGTTCTCGACGTATCGCATTGATACGCCAATTACTGCGCTGCGGATGGGTTTTGCTGACTTGTCTCAGATGCCACCGGTTGTTCAGGATGTGCTTCACCGCTGCGAGCTAGTGAAGGCTCTGACTCATGGCACTTTCGATCCATGGGCGGTCGATGGTGGCGTTGATCCATCTGGTTTCGTCAAAGGCTGGGCCGCAGATGTCGCGGCCGACAAGCTTGTTGCGCAGGGATACACCAATGTCGCAGTGAATGCGGCGGGAGACATCACGTGCCGCGGTGAACAGTCAGAGGGTCAGCCTTGGGTTATTGGCATTCGGCATCCTGAAGACATCCACACCATTGTTGCGACCACAGAAGTCTTCGAGAGTGCAATCGCTACATCCGGCGAGTACGAACGTGGAAAGCACATTGTGAATCCCTTAACAGGTCGGCGAGACATGGCTCTGCGCTCGGCCACTGTGGTTGGGCCCGATGGCGGTATGGCCGACGCGCTCGCTACTGCACTGCTGATTGCAGGGCTTCCAGGAGTGTCGTGGTTTGCGGCTCTGCCTGGCTGGTCTGGCTACCTCATCGAAGGCGAGACCGCACACTTCTTCGGACCAGCTTTTGGTCCTCTCTCTTCTGCGGAGATGGCAGAAGCAACCGAACAGGAACTCGTGCAATGCTGAAAATGAACAAAAACTTCCTCATCACGGCGACAACTTTTGGTTCACTCGCGAACCTGATCGCCGTGACTCCAGCTGACGCTGCTGCGCCGTGCATCCCTGGATCAGAAATGGCATCCAGAATTGCGGCTCAGGTTGAGATGAATGCAGCCGTGAATGATGTTGATGAAGCGGTTGACTCCGCGATCAGCCGACTTCGGACCGCAAAATCGCGCGAAACCGCAGCTAAAGCGACTCTCGCTCGCGTTGTAGATAACGGCACTCCCTCAAGCATTCGAAGCGCTCGCTCGGCGCTTGCTAAGGCGCGTGCTACCCGTGTCGGTGCGCAGAGCGCTCTCATAAATGCGCGTAAGCGCAGCGAACTTGTTCGGCGCAGTGTGCAATCGCAAGTCGAGTCAGAGTTCAGCTTTTACCTCTGTGTCGATAGCCGTGTGTTGGGTCTTGGTGCGTCTTCTGGAAATGGTTTCGTCACCGTCTCGTGGCGCGTGATCGAAGGCGCAGGTCGCTACCTGGTCCGCAAAGACGGTCTCACCGCATCTGTCGTCAACGGTACGACCTATGTAGACACCAAGGCTGGCAATGGCATCGAGCACACGTATGAAGTTTTCGCTCTGTCAATGGCCGCCCCTGAAGATGCTGATGAACAAGTAGATCCTTTCGATTACGCCAATCACACAGTGTTGACGTCTGATGAGGTCGTTGCGGAGGGAACGCTGCCCGCACCCGCGTCCCTCATGATCAGCACCACCACCATTTCAGCTCAACTCATGTGGAGTGCCGTACAGAATGCGACCGGATATCAGGTTCTGCGCGATGGCGAAGTGATTGCGACCACTCTTGCCTCCAACTACGTTGACACGGGCCTAACACCAGGTTCGAGTTACGGCTACTCCATTCGAGCTATGCAGGGTGGCGTGCTTTCTATTGCAACTCCAGAGAAGACCGCATCAACTACCAATGCGGTGCTCGTCGCACCAACGAATCTTCGAGCTACTGCCGGCGACAACTCTGTATCGCTTTCGTGGAATGCGGTTTCGGGCGCAACGCGATACAACATCTATCGCGATGATGTTTTGCTTGATGTGAGTTCTACTCCGACTTATGTAGACACCGCTGTAGACATTGGCGTCACGTACTCGTATGAAATCACGGGCATCTCAGGAACTACAGAGTCCGCGCACTCGTTGCCGATTAACGGTTACGCACGGATTGCTGCGCCGACTGGCCTGGTCGCATCACCCGGAAACCTCAGCGTTGATCTCTCTTGGGATGCAGATCCTGCTGCAGATTCTTATCAAGTTTTCCGCAACGGAAGCTTGATTGCTGATGTTGTCGATCCTACGTACCTCGACTCGAACGTCAGCAACGGCACGATGTATTCGTACACGGTGCGCACAGTGATTGGCACCGTCACTTCCCAGGCCTCTGCTACAGCAGTAGCTATGCCAGACTCACTGATTCTCGCTGTGGTGACGAACATTGTCGCCACTCCAGGCAATGCTCAAGTGACGCTGACGTGGGACGCGGTGGCTCAGGCTGATCACTATCAGGTGCTGCGTAACGGCACGGTGATTTCGTTGCCGTATGCCACGACTTTTACCGATACAGGTCTCATCAACGGCGTGACATATGTGTACACACTCAAAGCAGTCAACGGAACGCACAGCTCGCTCATTTCAGCGAGTGTTTCAGCGACTCCGTTCACAGGCGCGGTTGCCACCCCAGTTGGCTTGACAGCAGTCGCTGGTGACGCTCAAGTGGCTTTGACGTGGAATGCGGTCAATGGCGCGACGGGTTACCGCATTAGTCGCAATGGAACTCTTCTTGCGACCAGTACCTCCGCGAGTTTTGTTGATCTCACTGCGCTCAACGGTGTGACGTACTCCTACACGGTTGCGGCGGTAAGTGGTTCGAGTGTTTCGACGGACTCCGCCGCCGTGACTGCCACGCCGGTAGCGGCGATCGTCCTGACTGCTCCGACAGGTCTGGCAGCGACAGCCGGCAATGCCCAGGTGTCCCTCGTATGGAATTCAGTAACGAACGCGACCTCGTATCAGATTTTCCGAAATGGATCTCTGCTTGGTACCGCGGCGACAACGAGTTTCGTTGACTTGACTGCCATCAACGGAATTACCTACAGCTATGCAGTCAAAGCGGTCAATGGAAGTTCAGTTTCCGCACTTTCCACCGCGGTATCTGCGACTGCAGTTGCACCAACAATCGCCGCTCCTGTCGGCGTCACCGCTACGGCTGGCGACGCTCAGGTCGCAATCTCGTGGACTGCGGTGGCCGGTGCTACGAGTTACCAAGTGCTGCGAAATGGCGTTGTGATTGCCGCGCCCGCGACCAACTCCTACATCGATACTGGCGTTGTCAATGGCACGACTTACAGCTACACCGTCAAGGCCGTGAACGGCACCATCGTTTCGGTCGCATCTACCGCAGCATCGGCGACGCCGACTGCGCCGCTTTCACAGTTGGCAGCACCAACTGGCCTTGTCGCCAATACGGCGACAGCACTCAACACCGGTGCTTTCCGACTTCAGTGGAATGCGGTCGCTGGTGCAACAGGTTATGAAATTTATAAAGACGGCGTACTGCTAGGGACGTCGGCGACCAACACGTACACCCCAACTGCGCCAACATTTGGCGCCGCCAACAGCTACTACATCGTCGCGACGAACGGCGTTCCGACCTTTGCGTCCCTGCCATCAGCCACGATCACCGCAGGCGTGTACCAGGGAATCGCAGTGACCGATGCTCGCGGTCGCGAGGTATATGGCCAGATTCAGGTGTACGCAATTTTGACGGGCACTTCAATCACTGGCTGCTGGGCCACCTACCCAACCACCAGCGACTCTGGCCCGATCAATCGCAATGCGATTCCGAATCTGTGTTCGCAAGCTCTGACGAAACAGCCCGTCGCTTCGACAGTTGCAACCTTGATTACCAACGTCAGCGGCGCCACCGCGACGTCACCCGCTTTCCGCGGATCCCTGCAAGACGCTCTCACCAAAGCCGGCCGGTAATCGACCACCTTAGAAAAGGAAGAAACATGAAGAACAAAAAAGCCGCAATCGTGGTCACCGGTGTCGCCACCACTCTGACTACTCTCACCGCCTCGACCGCTGGGTTTGCAACCCCAGCCAATGCCGCCGCTGCCGTTCCTGCGTGCGACGCGACGTTGACTGACGCTGCCGTCACCTCAGGATTGCGCACGAGTAACGCAGCGCTGCTTGCAACGTATAAGAAGAGCGTTCCCTTCAAGAAGCTCGTTGCAGCAACGGCTGCGAAGACTGCTGTCCTGAAGAAGGCGAAGACTGCCAAAGCGAAGGCAGCAGCCCAGAAGGCGGTCGCACTTGCTAAAGGCAAGGAGACCGCGGGCATCAACGCGTTCATGAAGGCGAATTTCGTCTACAGCACCAGCGGCAACTTCACCCCGACCGCTGTGCCTGCTCAGGATCGCGCGGGTGTGTGGAGTTGGGGAACGTACACAACGCGCGCAATGTTCCAAGGCGGAAAGCTTGTTGCAGTGTGTACGCACGTGGATGAATCCGCTGCAGGCAACGACTTAGGAACCCCTGCCACCGAGGAAGACATTGCTACCTCCGCTTCTCTGTACCAGGGCATGGCGATGGGTATGGACCAAGACATTCCTGGCGTGATTCCGGTGCTGCAATATGCAGCGCTTGCTAAGCCTGCGGTGTCCAAGACAGCGATCATCAACAATGTTTCGAAGTGCATCACGCAGGACTACCTCACCACTACTACTCCCTGCATCAAAGGCGGACTCGCACTCGAAGTCGGCGGCTTGACCGGCGCTTCGTACACGGTCAGCGGCTTCAGGGATTCCCTCCAAGCAGCACTCACCTCGGCCAAAGATTCTCATTACATCGCTTAGGTGAGTGCCTAACTGTGGGGCGGTGTCAGCGCTGGCACCGCCCCACATTTCTATCTTTTTCAAGCCACTCTGCAGGTAGAGTCCTGCGCCATGACTCGCCGCCAGTTCTTCGACTACGTCGCCATGTCCTTGCTCTGGGGTTCATCGTTTGTCGTGATGGCTCGTGTGGTCTCGGTTTTTGGCTGGGTTGGGGCGGTGAGCTTTAGAGCTTTCATCGCAAGCGGAGTGCTTTTCCTACTCGCAAAATCTCTCCGGCGCACTCTCGACTTCTCGCGCGGTGCTCGGCCGTTCGCGGTGATTGGCGCAACGACTGTGGCAGCGCAGTTACTCGGAATGGCCTACGCGCTGCCGCGCATTGGCACAGCGATGGCTGCCATTTTTGTTGCGACCATTCCATTGTTCTCGATGGTCATTGGCCACTGGTGGGGGATCGAACATCTGAGCTCGCGCGGCCGCTTTGGACTTCTTCTCGGCTTCGTCGGCATGGTAGCACTTGTTGGATTTCCGAGCGCAGAACCCACGATTCAATTCTTTATTGGCTGTCTTTGTTCGATTCTTGGAGCGATCGGCGCGGCTTTCGGCAGCAACTACGCTCGCAAGAATCTCGATGGCATTGATTCTTGGTCTCAGACAATTGGCGCGTTCTTCTTCGGCGGTCTGTTGACGCTACCGTTCATGACGGTTGTGCCGGTCGCAGTTGCACCCACGTTCGTGGACTTTGTGTACCTCTTCGGTCTTGCAATCAGCATGAGTGCGATTTGTTATGTGTTGTACTTCA
>JAFMIT010000011.1 GCA_017853815.1 Actinomycetota bacterium | reverse complement strand
CTCGAAGGCGAAGCCCCAGAGACAGTTGACATTGATTCGATTCCAGCGCGGATGAAATCTGTAGCAGAGGCATCCCGTCTCTCGATTTTGGGCAAGCACGAAATTGAGTTTGATCTTGATGAAGATCTCGTGATGCATCGTCGCAAGGTCCTTCCCGCACATCCCAACGGCATGACTTTTGATGCGTTTGATGCCGATGACAATCTTCTCCTTCATCGCACGTACTACTCGGTTGGCGGCGGATTCGTCGTGGATATGAATGCCGCTGATGCTGATCGCATCGTGGTTGACGACCGTCCACTTCCGTATCCGTTTCGAACTGGTGCCGAACTCATTCACGCTGCCAAATCCAACGGGTTGCGCATCAGCTCAGTGATGCTCGCCAACGAGGCCGCTTGGCGCTCGGCGGAAGAAACGCGGGCCGCGTTGATGAACATCTGGTACGCCATGGACGCCTGCATTACGCGTGGCTGCTCGACCGAAGGTGTGCTGCCAGGCGGACTACAGGTTCGACGACGTGCTCAGCAGTTCAAAGTCGGTCTGGTCGCGGACGGCATGACGGATCCGATGGCTGCCATGGACTGGGTGAATTTGTACGCGCTGGCCGTCAATGAAGAAAACGCCGCCGGTGGCCGCGTCGTCACCGCTCCCACGAATGGTGCTGCGGGCATCATCCCCGCGGTCATGAAGTATTACCAAACGTTTGTGCCAGGGGCGGATGATGAAGGGCTGATGCGCTTCTTGCTGACCGCGGGTGCTATCGGCGTGGTCTACAAAGAAACAGCATCCATCTCCGGCGCCGAAGTTGGTTGCCAGGGTGAAGTGGGGTCAGCCTGCTCGATGGCTGCGGCAGGCTTAGCTGAGGTTCTCGGCGGCACTCCTGACCAAGTCGAGAATGCGGCTGAAATTGCTATGGAGCACAACCTTGGCTTGACCTGCGATCCAGTGGGTGGTCTCGTGCAGATTCCGTGCATCGAGCGCAATGCGATTGCTGCAGTCAAAGCGATCAATGCCGCTCGTCTCGCGGTTCGTGGGGATGGCAGTCATGTGGTGTCCCTAGACAACGTCATCAAAACGATGCGCGAGACCGGTGCGGACATGAAGATTAAGTACAAAGAGACGTCGCGCGGTGGCCTTGCGGTCAACGTGATTGAGTGCTGATGTCCAAACTCGACAAGAGTCTCGAAGCGGTTGTCTCCACCCTCGGTGGCGAGAAGCGCGATGGCCAGATTGCAATGCTCAATGCAGTAGATGAGGCGTTGCGCAAGAAGCATCATTTGCTGGTCCAAGCGGGAACCGGAACCGGCAAGTCCGTCGCGTATCTGCTGCCGTCCATTTTGTACGCGATGGAGAAAGACACCTGCGTCATCATCAGTACTGCGACTCTCGCTCTGCAGCAGCAGTTGGTGGGCCGCGACTTGCCTCGAATTGCGGATGCGCTCGAACCGGTCCTTGGCCGCCGTCCGCGCTTCGCAGTCGCCAAAGGTCGACACCATTACATTTGCAAGGCTCGGCTCAACGGCTCGACAGATGAGCCCGAAGATGATGACGACGATCAGGCAGCGTTGTTCGCTGCACCTTCCACTCGACTCGGAAAAGAAGCCAAGCGGGTTCGCACGTGGGCTTACAAGACAAAAACGGGTGATCGAGAAGAGCTTGAGCCAAGTCCAGATCCGCGAGTGTGGCGAGCCCTCTCGGTCGCCGGCAATGAGTGCGTCGGTGCAGACAAGTGTCGGTGGGGGTCCGAATGCTTCACCGAACAGGTGCGGGCTGAAGCGCTTGATGCGGACGTCGTCATCACGAACCACGCGATGCTCACCATTCACTACATCGACGGACATCAGCTCCTACCAGAGCACAGTGCCGTGATTGTCGACGAAGGCCACGAGTTGGCTGATCGGGTTACTGGGCAAGCGACTGAAGAACTGACGTCTTCAATGCTCGAGCGGGCTGCTGTGAAGTGCCGCAAGGTGCTTGGACCCGAACACCAAATGGCACTCGAGGAAGCTGCTCACGACCTGCGCCTTTTGCTTGATGAATTCGCTCAATCGAATCCTCGACGCATCGTGATGGATGTTGCCGAAATGGGCGAAGGAGCCGCTGATTTCTTTGTCGGTTTGCGAGCACTCGTGCCGACATTGACGAGTATTCGTGACACGGTCGCTGAGGCTCTCGCGGCGATCTCTACAGCAGCGAAAACAGACCCAGAAGTTGAGACAGAAGTTCTCGCAGCGCGGTCTATTGCCAAGGTTGCATTAACCGAAATTAACGATGTATCTGGACGACTTCTCAAACTCAAAGACCTAGATGTCGCCTGGCTTGAACGAGGCGAAGGCAGAGCACCCGTCGTTCGTGTCGCGCCGCTGGTTGTAAGCCATCTACTTTCGGAAGACCTTTTCGGTGACGTTCCAATCGTTGTCACGTCCGCGACGCTGACTCTCGGTGGATCGTTCGAACCGATTGCCCGCAGTCTTGGTTTGGTTGCACCTGAAAAGGGTCTGGTCGACGAGCCTGATGAAGATGATTTTGTGGATCCTGAATGGGACGAGGACGGAAATGCGGTAGCGCCGACGCCGGCGGACGCTTCTTCCAAGTTTCTACATCAGTGGGAAAGTCTTGATGTCGGCACTCCTTTCGATGCTTCCTCTCAAGGTGTGTTGTACATCGCCAAGCATTTGCCGCCGCCAGGACGAGACGGCTTAGGCGACGAGCAACTTGCAGAGTTAACTCGACTCGTGATTGCAGCTGGCGGACGAACGCTCGCTCTATTTTCCTCGTGGCGAGCAGTCGAAAAGGCTGCCGAGCATTTGAAAACTGCCATGCCAGCAGCCGGCCTCGACGCCAAGCTGTTGGTGCAGCGCAGGGGAGATGTAGTGGCAGACCTTGTGCGTCAGTTCGCCAAAGACACTACAAGCGTCCTGCTCGGCACCGTGTCTTTGTGGCAAGGCGTCGACGTTCCTGGCGAATCATGTTCGCTCGTGATCATTGATCGAATTCCGTTCCCTCGCCCGGATGATCCGCTGCACGCAGCGAGGCAACAAAGGGTTGATCGAGCAGGCGGCAGCGGCTTCAAATCTGTGGCGGTTCCACGCGCTGCGCTTCTACTCGCTCAAGGCGCGGGACGCCTGTTGAGATCACAACAAGATCGCGGAATGGTGGCTGTGCTGGACTCGCGCTTGGCAACGGCCGGCTACGCCAACTTTCTTTTGCAATCGATGCCAGATTTTTGGCGTACGACTGACCCCGATACAGCGACCGCTGCCATTAGCCGGCTTGGGGCCAGCCTCGGTAGTTGACGCGAGCTCTAGACCTTTCGCAACACGGTGACGACGATGCCCATGATGCTCGCCTCGTTGCCATCGATGGGAGCGAAATCTGGATTGTGAGGCATGAGCCACACCTGATTACCTGATTTCTTGTAGGTCTTCACTGTTGCTTCATCGCCGTTAATCAACGCCGCGACAATGTCACCGTTTGTGGCGGTAGCCTGTTGGCGTACAACGACGAGATCGCCATCGAAAATACCTGCGTTCATCATGGAATCGCCACGAACTTTGAGCATGAACAATTCACCAAAGCCAGTGAGTTCGCGCGGCAGAGACATTGTTGCTTCAACATTTTGTTCGGCAAGCAGACCAGTACCCGCAGCGATTTCGCCGAGCAGAGACACCGCAGCCTGATTTTCGGATTCAAATGGAATCGAATTCGATGCGGGTGTGAGATCGATGGGTGAGCCGTCAGCGCGTTTGAGAATTTCCATGCCGCGAGCCAAGCCAGACTGCTTGCGAATAAAGCCGCGCTTTTCAAGTTCGTTGAGTTGGTACGCCACGGACGAGCTCGAGGCCAGACCGACGGCAGCCTGGAGGTCACGCACACTCGGTGGGTAGCCGTGAGTGTCGAGATGCTCGATCATCGTGTTGAGGAGAAGTTGTTGACGTGCCGACAAGCCGCCAGCGCGTTCTGCGTCTGGTGTCTCGAAGTCCGGAAGTTCGTGGACGCTCGCCTCATCGTAGTGGTTCATCGCATCTCCTAGTTCATGGTGTTGCTGCTGGTGCCCTGCTGTTCATGATTGTTCCGTGTTACGTCGTAGACGTTTGCCAGAAGCGAGGTTTTGTCAGAACCTGTCTGCATTGTTCGACCACTCGAGGGGTTCAGCGCAATCCGCTGAACATTCCGCGAGTGGCTGGTCCAGGGAGCGATGCTGCAGGGGAGCATCGTTCTCTGGCGCCAAGTCGAAGCTTGCAGGCCCTCGAGGTTTGCAAGTCCTCAAAACTGAATCCGTGGACTGGATCTCCACTCGACGTCTCGACTCGACTTTTGGCCTCTCGGTGAGACCAACTATAACCGAATTCGAACAATTGTTCCGAACACTTGTGCGATTCGGCGTGGCGTTTGTCGGAACCTTGTGTTAGAAATAGCACAGATGTTCGAAAGAACGCCTCAACTACCGAAAACTCAGCACTATTCAGGAGCATCACATGGCAACATTGACTTTCGACCGGATCCCCACCGCTCGCCAGATTCAATCAACACGCCAACCAGCGTCGACGTTGCCTTCCGTGCGGGTCGCGCCCAGCATGCGCCTTACGCGTCGTGGTGAGCGGGTTGTGGCTGCCACCGTCGTATTGCTCACGATTGCAGTGTTTTACTGTGTTTCTGCGTTCGTTTCGACGGTGGTTCAAGCTTCGCAGTCGCCGATTGCTGAATCCGTCGTAACGACCACGGTTACGGTGGCGAGTGGAGACACCTTGTGGGATATCGCAGCGGACATTGATCCTTCTGCAGATCCCCGAGTGACCATCGATCGGATTGAGCGGCTTAATGCGATGGCTCCCGGCAGTGTCCTGCAGGCTGGCCAGACGCTCGTAGTGCCCGTTATCAACTAGTTAAAAAGAATCTTCGGCGTGTCGCGGGCTTACTGCTTGCGCTAATTGTGGGCTACGCATACCTTTCGCCCCCTACATGTAGTGGTCTTCTTCTGGAATCCCGCCACATACTGTGTTCAGTACCCTAATTGTCCACAGGCAAAGCCGCGAAAACACGGCTTGAAGTAGCACAAAACAGTGAGTTATCCACAAGGAGGTTGTGATGCACTGTCCATATTGCCGTCACGAAGACTCCCGTGTGATCGACTCCCGCACTCAGGATGATGGCGGTTCTATCCGCCGGCGTCGGCAGTGCCCCGAATGCAGCCGTCGATTTTCGACAATCGAGACGGCCATGCTGCTAGTTGCCAAGCGCTCCGGCGCTGTTGAAGCTTTCAGCCGAGCCAAAGTTGTTTCTGGCGTTCGTAAGGCCTGCCAAGGCCGGCCAGTCAACGACGATGATCTTGCCCGCCTTGCTCAGCAAGTAGAGGACAAACTTCGTGCCGATGGATCGGCCGAAGTTCCAAGCCACCAGGTTGGCTTAGCGATCCTTGGACCGCTTCGTGAACTTGATGAAATTGCTTACCTTCGATTCGCATCGGTGTATCGCTCTTTTGAGACGCTCGCCGATTTCGAAGGCGAGATTGCGGTTCTTAGAGCCGCACGTGCTTCTGCGCCTCCGGGCACCGAAGCTGCCTTGATGTCTTAGACGTTTGTCTAAGACACCAATCCACTTCCCCCGCCTACTTCCCCCAACCCAGCCTGCTTCGGCAAGCGACCACGAGGTGCACCCATCGCGTGGCTAGTAAAGCGACTATAGAAAGTGAAGACACCGATGACCGAAACGGTGAACAGCGGAGCAAACAGCACCGCGAAAAAGTCCACCAAGCATCAAGGCTTGGTACTAGAAAGGTTGTGGACCACGGAAGGAGTTCATCCATATGACCAAGTCACATGGGAACGCCGCGATGTGGTACAAACCAATTGGAAAACCGGGGAAACTGTTTTTGAACAGCGCGGAGTGGAGTTTCCTGACTTCTGGTCAGTAAATGCTTCGACCATCGTCACTACCAAGTACTTCCGTGGTGCCGTTGGCGCTGAAAATCGCGAGTGGAGCCTTAAGCAGCTCATCGATCGCGTTGTGCTTACGTACACCAAGGCTGGTCGCGAGCACGGCTATTTTGCGACTGAAGCGGATGCAGAACTGTTCGAGCATGAACTCACCTGGATGCTGTTGCATCAGGTGTTCTCGTTCAACTCGCCAGTCTGGTTCAACGTCGGCACCTCGTCACCACAGCAGGTGAGCGCATGCTTCATTCTGAGCGTTGATGACACCATGGACTCAATCCTCAATTGGTACCGCGAAGAAGGCTTGATCTTCAAGGGCGGTTCTGGTGCAGGTTTGAACCTCAGCCGCATCCGCTCGTCGAAGGAACTGCTCGGCAGCGGTGGAACCGCTTCTGGTCCAGTGTCGTTTATGCGTGGTGCAGATGCATCGGCTGGCACCATCAAGAGCGGCGGCGCAACCCGCCGTGCGGCCAAGATGGTTGTTCTCGATGTTGATCATCCAGATATCGAAGAGTTCATCGAAACCAAGGTCAACGAAGAGCAGAAGATTCGCGTTTTGCGCGATGCTGGCTTCGACATGGACCTCGGCGGCAAGGACATCATCAGCGTTCAGTACCAGAACGCAAACAACTCTGTACGTGTTACCGATGAATTCATGAAGGCAGTCGAAAACGGCACAGAATTCGGTCTTCGTGCCCGCTCGACTGGCGAAATCATCGAGACTGTCGATGCGCGTCACCTGTTCCGCAAGATCAACGAAGCCGCGTGGGCTTGTGCTGATCCCGGTATCCAGTACGACGACACCATCAACGACTGGCACACCAACCCAGAGACTGGTCGCATCACCGCATCCAATCCATGCTCTGAGTACATGTCTCTCGACAACTCTTCTTGCAACCTTGCATCGTTGAACCTGTTGAAGTTCCTCAAGGACGACGACACGTTTGATGCCGCAAAGTTCCAGAAGTCAGTTGAGTTCATTATCACTGCGATGGACATTTCCATCTGCTTCGCAGACTTCCCAACCGAACCAATCGGCGACACCACCCGCAAGTACCGTCAGCTCGGTATTGGCTACGCGAACCTCGGTGCATTGCTGATGGCAACCGGTCTGCCATACGACTCAGAAGGTGGCCGTGCGCTTGCTGCCGCAATCACCAGCTTGATGACTGGAACGGCTTACAAGCGTTCAGCAGAACTGGCTGGCGTCGTTGGACCTTACGAAGGTTACGCTCGTAACTCATCGGCACATCAGCGAGTGATGCGCAAGCACGCTGCAGCTACTGATGCAGTTCGTTCGGTGAGCACTCTCGATAGCGATGTGCTGCGCCTGGCTTCGAAGCAATGGGCCGAAGGCATCAAGATTGGCGAAAAGAACGGCTGGCGCAACGCACAGGCATCTGTGCTCGCTCCAACCGGAACGATCGGCTTCATGATGGATTGCGACACGACAGGCATCGAACCTGACTTCTCGCTGGTCAAGTTCAAGAAGCTCGTCGGTGGTGGCTCGATGCAGATTGTGAACCAGACAATTCCACAGGCACTTCGCAAGCTTGGCTACGCCGAGGAAACTGTCGAAGCAATCATCGAATACATCTCCGGTCACGGTCATGTCGTTGACGCGCCTGGCCTTAAGCCAGAGCATTACCCCATCTTCGATTGTGCGATGGGTGAACGAGCAATCACGCCAATGGGCCACGTGCGCATGATGGCTGCTTGCCAGCCATTCCTCTCGGGCGCAATCTCGAAGACCGTCAACATGCCTGAAACCGCAACGGTGGAAGAGGTCGAAGAGATCTACTTCCAGGCATGGAAGATGGGCGTCAAGGCACTCGCTATTTACCGCGACAACTGCAAGGTCGGTCAGCCACTTTCAGATGCCAAGGCCAAGAAGGTCGAAGCGCCAGTGGCGACTGTTGTCTCGCAGCCAACTCGTAAGCGCATGCCCAAGAAGCGTCTCTCGCAGACCGTCTCCTTCTCCGTAGGCGGAGCTGAGGGTTACCTCACTGCCGGTTCCTTCGAAGATGGTGCGCTCGGCGAAGTCTTCTTGAAGCTTGGCAAGCAGGGTTCCACGCTTGCTGGTGTGATGGATGCATTCTCGATTGCAATCTCGATTGCGCTTCAGTACGGCGTTCCACTCGAAGCCTTCGTATCGAAGTTCACCAACATGCGCTTCGAACCAGCAGGCATGACGGATGACGCTGACATTCGCATGGCGCAGTCGATCATGGACTACATCTTCCGCCGCTTGGCGTTGGATTACCTGCCATTCGAGAAGCGTTCTGCTTTGGGCATCTTCACTGCTGAAGAACGTGCTGCGCAAGTGGCCGGCTACGACGCAGCTCCAGCAACAACTGCAGAGATCGTCGCTGCAGTGGCTGAAGAACTCGAAATCGAAACTCCAGCAGCTCAGGCTGTTTCGGTTGCGATCAGCACTGACAGTGCACATTCTTCGGCAGAGTTGCTCGAAGCCATCACTGGCAAAGTCAGCGATGCGCCACTGTGCATGACCTGTGGCATCAAGATGCGTCCATCAGGTTCCTGCTACGCCTGTGAAGGCTGTGGAAGCACCAGCGGTTGCAGCTAACCAAGCACTCATCACAAAGGCCCTCAGGAGATCCTGAGGGCCTTTGTGTGTCTAGTACATCTCGCAACTACCTGCAGAACGTTCCCAGATCTATGCGGCTCTGTGAGCTCGTCGACGTTTCGCTGGGAGTGCAACCAGTTCTGGCCCAGGGTGGTAACGCCGATGCTCATCTTGGAAAGCGAAGCCGCGATGCACGAGCATCGATAACAGTCGATGCGCCGTGGAAGTTCCAACCCCGAGCCGCGTCGATGCCTCCGTCACAGTCATGGCACCTTCGGACTTCAGCAACACCGCGAGCGCGAGCGCATGATCTACGCTGTTGATCCAGAACGACGGCTTTGACTTCACGACATGATTGTGCGCGGTGCAGGTAGCACTTCGGCATAGTCAAAAGTCCCGTTCTGGCATGACTTCAGACTCCGAGAGATTGGTGTTGTGGGTCTTTAGTCACACCTCCAGAGCTAGCCATAGCGGGTAAGGTGAGGCTCACTCAATGGCGAGTGTCCGAATCCCACAATCCACGAGTCGGTGAACTGGTGAACATCCTTGACTTGCTGCACGGCCTTTCAGATGCCGCTGCTGAAGAACCCCTATTGCTACTTGCGATGTTGTTGGCTGTCGGCGGCGCCTTGGGTTCTCTCAAGATTCGAAGCTTTTCGCTGGGTCCTGCAGCCGTACTGTTCACCGCTCTGGCCTTCTCTGCGTTCGACGAACGACTAAAGATTTCGCGCGAGGTCGGAGTTTTTGGCTTGGCGGTTTTCGCTTTTGTCGTGGGTATAGGTGCGGGACCTTCATTCTTTAACGCAGTTCGCGCTGGCGGAAAAGCTCTGGTAGCAGTGGTTGCAACGCTGACGATCGCAGGTGCAATCACAGTTGGGGCTTCTCACGCTCTTGGACTTTCAGGCCCACTCCTTTCTGGCATTTACGCCGGAGCGTTGACCAATACACCAGCCCTCGCGGCTGCCACTCAGATGTGGCAATCCGACCTGCCAACCGTGGGCTATTCAGTGACGTATCTCTTTGGCGTGCTCGGGATGCTGATTGGCACCATGTTCGCGTTGAAGACGCAGGCTCCTGCGTCCGCTGACGACGATGATCAGGCGATCGCTCCGCAACTCGACACCGCGACGGTACGCATTGAGAAGTCAGGTCTCGAGAACCTAGAAGCTATCTCTGCGCGGTACGCCAACACCATCGTTTTCTCTCGGATCATGCGCGGTGATCGACCTGGTCATCCAGGTGTTGTTGATTTGGCCACCGATGACGCAATTCCAGAACCAGGTGACATCGTGACCGTCATCGGTGACGTTGAGCGAATCCAAGAGTTCGTCAGCGAGGTAGGGCACCTCTCAACCGTGGCACTCACTCTCGATCGTTCATCTCTCGATTACAGGCGCATTGCAGTTTCGAATCCTGCTATCTGCGGCATACCTCTCGAGGATCTCAAGCTCGTCAGGAAGTTCGGCGCCACTGCCACTCGCGTAAGACGAGCCGATGTTGAGTTGCTCGCCACCGACGACCTCACTCTCCAAATCGGTGACCGCGTGCGCGTGGTTGCCCCGCCCGCCAGACTCAAAGAGGTGGCGAAATTCTTTGGCGACTCCGAAAAAGGCGCTCAAGCATTTTCGCTCACGGCTTTGGCATTGGGTCTCGCCTTAGGCGTTCTCTTAGGTCTCTTGGAATTTCCACTTCCAGGTGGTGGCCAATTCGCGCTTGGCATGGCCGGTGGCCCGCTCGTCGTCGGCCTCATCTTGGGTCGCATCGGCCGTACGGGACAGATTCTGTGGTCCTTGCCGTTGTCCGCGTCGACGACCTTGAATCATCTAGGCATGATGTTGTTCTTGGCTTATGCGGGTTCGAACTCTGGCTCGGCTCTGGCCGACGCGATAGTCACGCCAACGGGCTGGCGAGTGCTCATTGTCGGTCTTGTCGTGACGTCGGTGACAGCAGTCGGGCATCTCATCATCGGCCGCTTGTTTGGCGGTTTCTACGGTGCGCGCTTGGCCGGCATGATGGCCGGCGCACAGACCCAACCGGCAGTGCTTGCCTACGCGAACGGCCGCAGCAACGATGATCCACGCGTGAACCTTGGCTATGCACTGGGTTATCCAGTCGGCATGATTACAAAAGTTCTTATCGCGCCGCTGCTCGGCAGGTTCTAACGAGCTCGAACTGCCTTGAACCAGGCGCGACCAGCGACCGCGAACCGGCGTGCCAACGACACCCGTGCGCGTTTATTCAAAACGTCAAAGTCGATGTCCTCGACAGCGTCAACAATGCCGCAGTACAAGATCCGAGCGGCGTCGATACACGGCTGCGAAGCGGGGTCTAGCATCGCAATTCCCGCTCGCGAGGCAGCTTCCAAGTCTCGAACTCGTTGAATCTGAAACTTCAACGCCTCGACGATGGCAGGCGTCATCGCGCGCCGCTGCAGGTCTTCACGGGTCACGCCGAATTGGCGGAGCTCAGCGAGTGGCAAATAGACCCGACCACGTTCCAAATCTTCGCCGACGTCTCGGATGAAGTTGGCGAGTTGGAAGGCAATGCCGAGTTTCATTGCATAGTCGTAGGCGCGTTCGTCTGAAGGTTCAAGAATCGGAACCATCTGCAAGCCGATGACTGCGGCCGAGCCATACACGTACTCGTAAAGATCCTCATACGTTTCGTAAGTCTCGACGGTGAGGTCCATCTTCATCGAATGAATGAACGCACGAAAATGCTCTTCTGGAATATTCCATCTCAAGCAGGTGTCAATGGTCGCCATACACACAGGGTCTGTGCTTGAACCTGCTCGCCAATCGTCGAAAAACTTCTCACTCCACGAGCTAAGCCATTGTGATTTCTCGGCATCTGTCAGCGTGCTGCTGAGGTCGTCGACAATCTCGTCGGCATATCGAGCGAATCCGTAGAGGGCATGAACGTAGGGTCTTTTCGCTGGCGGTAGCAGCAAGGTGGCGAGGTAGTACGTCTTGCCGTGCTGGGCATTGAGCTCGCGACAGCGCTCGTAGGAATCGCGCAGAGCGGGATCGAGAATGCCAGCAGCATCCAGATCACGAGCGGACATACGTAGTTCCTTGGACGATTCGAGAATGAGCGAGGGCGATTTCTTCCTCAGTTTGAGGTTGTAAACCGTGTGCGAATTGTGTACCCCAAGCCAGCGCCCGTTCGCTTGGGCTCGCCACTGCGATGACCAGGACAATCAGCGCTGAAAGAGCCACTGAGAGGTAGTCCGACCCGTTAATCGTCGAATCCGTCACCACATTGACTTCCGCAAGGCTGTACATCACGAACATGGCAGTACCGGCCACGATGACCCTCAGATGCCAGGGTCGAGCGAGACCCGAGACAGCAATCAGTGGCAGTGCCCAGAGCAGGTACCACGGTTGGACAACGGGGCTCAGGGCAATGAGCGCGGTGAATGCCAGTCCCGCTCCTCGCACTGCTGAGCGTCCACCAGGGGAGAGAAGAAGGCGAGCAATGAGGAGTGCCGCCGCTATCAGGCCTACCGTCCTCAGGACGCTCAACGCAGACGCGTAGCTATCAATGCCAAACAGGTTGGTGGTAAGTCCGACAATCTCGGCGAGAGCCGTAGGCGGTGAAAGTAATGTCGCCACGGACCCAGGTGTTGTCAGGGCCCCAACCCAACCCAACCCCACGCCTTGGGCCGTACCAAGAGCCCAGACGCCGAAGAAGACGCTCGCACCGCCAAGAATCCAATCGCGCCCAAGCGTCAACATCCGCGGGTCGCAACGCCTGAAAGCGAGCACGACGAAAGGCAGCGCCACGAGCGCAATCGGTTTGATGCCGACGGCCGCGATCACACTGATGATGGCGAGAGTTCGCCGCGAATCGAGAGCAAAGATGAAGGCCCAAAGCATCAGACCAATCATCAAAGAGTCATTGTGAACACCGACCAATAGATGCAAGATCACAAGTGGATTGAGTACAACGAGCCAGGTGGCGGCAGCGACATCTATTCCATGCATGCGCGCGAGTCGCGCCGTGCCGCTGGCCATGAGCGCAATACCGACGACGCATACGAGTTTGAAGAGAAGCACAGCAAGCGTAGGAGAGAGTGTCGTTACTGCCGCGACTGCGTGTTCGATGGCGAGAAATAGTGGACCGTATGGGGTTGGGCTTTCTGCCCACATTGGGTCGGGTCCGAGCTGAAACCAGCCGGGGAGGGCGCCTACTCCAAACTCATAAGGGTTGAGTCCGCGGATTAGCAGTCGACCTTGAGCAATGTAGGAGTACACGTCGCGCGAAAAGAGCGGCGGGATAAAGAACAGCGCTGCACACCACAGTGCGAGCAAGCTCCATAATTGCCGCAAGCTCACCCGGTGATCGCGCAGTACCGCGAGTCCCAGCACGAGCCAGGAATGCACCAAAAGTGCACCGCCCATGATGACGGCGACGCGACCGAGAAACTGTCCTTGGTCTGTGAGCCGAAGCGCCTCCAGAATCGGGTTGACGCGCACGTTGTACAGCGGGGGTAGCCAACCCACGGCGACCGCACCGAAGGCAATTAATCCAACAGCGAGCACAGATATGGATCCGTGGCTGATTAACCAGTCGCGTGGAGAAAGTGCCGACCTCGAAGATTCAGCACCTGGCTGCGTCTGGGTGGTCGATGAGTTCATTCGCTTAGCGCCATGCCCGAGAGTGGTAGTTGACATCTGGCCCGGTGATTCTTTCTGCGGCGAGGCGTCCAGACACGAGGACCATCGGGACACCGACACCTGGCTGGGTTCCCGAACCCGTGAAGACAACATTTTCGCCCCACATGTTTCCTGGCCGGAAAGGTCCCGTCTGGAGGAAGGAGTGAGCCGCAGCAAACGGCGCTCCACGTTCCATGCCGCGCTGTTCCCATTCAAGTGGCGTCGTGATGTGTTCAATCTCGATGCTGTCGCCGAAACCGACATAGCCGCGTGCTTCCAAAGTGCGCACTACTTCGTCGCGGTATCTGGGAGTCTCTTTTCGCCAGTCGATATCTGCATCAAGGTTCGGAGTTGGAAACAGTACGTAATAAATCTCTTTACCGTCCGGCGCCAACGCTGGATCGGAATGAGTCGGATTCGTGACGAGAATCGACGGGTCCGACATCAAACGCTTCTGGTCAATCAGCTCATCAAAAACTCCAGCCCACTGATGACCAAAGTGAATGTTGTGATGAGCAATCTTTGAATACTTCTGGTTGGAGCCAGCGAGCAACAAGAAGCACGATGGCGAGTAGGTCAGTCGCTTCAGGCTGATCGGATTGACACCTAGGAGATCGCGATAAGCGACAGGCAAGTCTGGATTGAGGATGAAACTGTCCGCTTCGATTCGCTCGCCATCTGTTGTCACGATGGCAGTCGCTCGACCTTGGTGATGCTCCACTCGGCTGACGGTCGTGTTGTAACGAAAATCGACTCCATGCTTCGCCGCGGCAGCTGCCATCGCCCGTGGCAACGCATGCATTCCACCCTTAGGGAAGAACACACCCGCAACTGAATCCATGTAGGCAATGACCGCATAAATCGCGAGCGCGTCGTAGGGGGAGAGGCCTGCGTACATCGCCTGGAAGGAGTAAATCCGCTGGGTGCGCGGATCTTTCAGATACTCGTCCACTTTCGGCGCAAGCTTGCGAAAACCGCCAATGCCGAGAAGCTTCACGAGGTTCGGAGTAAGCAAGTCGAATGGCGAATCGATGTTGCGATCGATGAAGTCACGGATCTCGTACTTGTAGAGCTTTTCGACAAAATCTACGTATTTGAGATAGCCCTCGGCTTCGCCTCGGCCGATGACTCGTTCGAGTTCTTCTGCCATCTTGGTCGTATCTGAATGCACATCGAGCTGCGAGCCATCAGGAAAGAACGTTCTGTACAGCGGCGCAACTGGCATCAGTTCCAGCCAGTCGTTCATATCTTCGCCAACCGCGTCGAAGCAATCAGCAATCAAATCTGGCATCGTCAGGACGGTGGGGCCGGTATCGAATGAGTAGCCCTTGTCGTTAATCAATCCAGCTCGTCCGCCGGGGACTGATTCACGTTCAACGACCGTGACCTTACGGCCGGCACCAGCAAGCCGCATCGCAGCCGAAAGTCCTGCGAGGCCGGCGCCAACCACAACGACATGATCCGTCTTGCCCTTGACGACGCGCGGAGTGGAACGAGGAGCGAATCTCAGCAAATCCATTGCTAGAACTTCCGATCTGTTGCCGCGACTGCCAAGTTGGCGAGTACGTGGATGGAATCAGTGGTGAGGGTGGAACTTTCGAGCGCGGCCAGAGCGGCGTCACGCCCTTCAGTGATGAGTTCTTCGACGCGGGCGAGTGCACCGCATTCGGTGATGATCGAGCACATAGTGGCGACTTCTTCGTCACTCACATCTGAACGGCCAAGGCGTTCAAGAACGTAGCCCGCGTCAGAGGACATTTCGGCGGTGAAACCAATGAGTGCTGTGCGCTTTCCTTCACGAAGATCATCGCCTGAGGGTTTGCCCGTTTCATCTGGATTGCCAAACACTCCGAGAACATCGTCGCGCAGCTGGAACGCTTCGCCGAGCGGAAGTCCATACGCCGTCAACGTCGACATCGTTTCGTCGCTCGCAGAGGCTAGAGCGGCACCCATGTGAAGTGGACGCTCGATGGTGTACTTCGCGCTCTTGTAACGAATGACATTGCGAATGCGGTCGACATTGGCAGATGCCCGAGACTGTTCCAACAAATCGAGGTACTGCCCAGCCATTAACTCAGTTCGCATGATGTCGTAAATCGACTTTGCGCGAAGCAGGGCGTCGTGCTCCATGCCGGAAGTGAAGAGCAGCTCATCGGCCCAGGAGAGGCAGAGATCGCCCGCCAGGATTGCGGCACCTACACCAAAACTCTCTGCCGATCCCTGCCACTGAGCATCGCGGTGAAGCGACTCGAAGATTCGATGAGTCGCTGGCAACCCTCTGCGAGTATCGGAGCCATCCATAACATCGTCATGAATCAGGGCGCAGGCTTGGAGGAACTCGAGGGAGGTGGCAGCGGAGACAGCTTGGTCGGAGTCGTTGCCGCCTGCGGCTCTGTAGCCCCAGTATGCGAAGGCTGGTCGTAGACGTTTGCCGCCTGCCATCAGGCCGGCAATGGAGGTGATCATGGGGTCAAGATCAGCGCTGACGGAATGAAGCAGAGGAGTCTGCTCGGTGATGACCCGAGTTACCGTCGCAGATACCCGAGATCTGAAATCAGCGATGTCGAGCACCTTCAGACCTGCAGTCACATCAATCACGGGGACACGGTAGCGGGCGCCGTCATTGACGGCACTTTGCGAATGCTGTCTTGCACTTCGCGCAACCCACATGAAGAAGTCCCACACACGGCATACTTCGCCCCTGTGTTGATTCGCGATGTCTTGAAGCAGTTGAAGGCCGATGGCCAGCTGTCTTTTTCGTGCGAATTCTTTCCACCAAAGTCGCCAGAAGGTGAGGCCACCCTCTGGAGCACCATCGAGAAGCTGCAACCGTTTTCGCCGTCCTTTGTGTCGGTCACCTATGGGGCAGGTGGTACCACTCAAGACGTGTCACTCGGCGTCACCCAAAAGATTGTTCACGACACGGGAATGCCCACGTTGGCTCATCTGACGTGTGTGGGTGCGTCTCGCGCCGAACTCTCGGTCATCGTGGACAAATTCGCTGAAGCGGGTATCGAAAACATCCTGGCCCTGCGTGGGGATCCCACGAATGGGCCGGGAACTCCATGGGTGACGGCGGAGGGCGGTTTTACATACGCCATCGAACTCGTTGAGATGCTAAGCGAGCGCGGGGGATTCAGCATTGGAGTAGCAGTCTTTCCTGAAGGTCACCCTGAATCGTCGTCGCTGGATCAGGATGCTCGAGTGTTGGCTGACAAACAACGTGCTGGTGCAGATTTTGCGGTCACGAACCTTTTCTTTTCGGCTCAGCACTATTTCGCTATGGTGGAGCGGGCCGCCGCCTTCGGTTGCGATATGCCAATTCTTCCCGGCCTAATGCCCGTCACGAACTACAATCAGATTGCCCGTTTTGCCACGCTCTCCGGCGCCGAGTTTCCGGTGGAGCTTGCTGAGAAATTCGAAGCCATCAAGGATGACTCCGAAGCGGTCATCAATCTTGGAATCGAATCGACGACAGAACTTGCACAAGAACTCATTGCGGGCGGTGCACCGGGAATTCATCTCTACACGCTCAACCGCTCCCGATCCACCCGAGACATCTTCACCAATCTCGGCGTCAACGCATAAGCATGGATAAGCGGGAATATCTCGAAAAGTGGTCACACTTGCATCGCGGTGTTGACCCAGAAAGTTCTGTTTGGGTTCGTGGCTATCTGTCTGCGATGTACCGCGTTGTCACGGTTGCTGAGCGCTCGCGGCTATCTCCGAACGCCATCACCGTCCTCGGTGGAATCGTGGCAAACGGCGCCATCGTGTGGGCGGCGTCTGCGAAGAATCTCTCGGCGCTTTCGCTCTTGATGCTGTTGAGTCTTTTCGTTGATGCGCTTGATGGTGCAGTTGCCGTGGCGACCGATCGCGCGACGACTTTTGGAGCAGTACTCGACAGTGTGTTCGATCGGATTAACGAACTCACGCTCGTAGCGGCGCTCATCCTGGTCACTGACGGCCAGGCAACGATTGCAGCCATCGCTGGACTCTCCGTTACGTTCATTCTGGAGTATGCCCGTACCAAGGCCGCCTCACTGCCAATTGGCGCACCTGAACGAGTGACAATCTGGGAACGACCCACGCGAACGCTGGTTTCGATGGGCATTGTGATTGTTGGAATGGTTGCAGCTGCTGGGCTCTTGCCTTATGTGGCTGTTTCGTCAGAGTGCGCGATGGCAGTTGCCACTTGGGCGTGGCCAAGTTTTGCGCTTGTTGGGCTGATGCAGATGATGAAACATCTGAAGCCGTACTTGCTCACGAATTAACGCCGAGGGAAGTCCTGCTTCACCAGGTCGGCAACAATTTCTGCACTCATGCCGACCAGCGGAAGTCCACCGCCTGGATGTGACGAACCTCCGACCAAGTACAAACCTCGCACTTCGCTGCGGTTCGCAGCTCGCAGGAATGCCGCGTTGGTGCCATTGCTCGACGTTCCATAAATCGCACCGCCTGGCGCACGCGTGGCCGTCTCGAGATCGGCGGGGCTTCTCCATTCCATCCAGAGAACCCGATCACGAACATCAGTGCCGCGTGCAGCAAGCAAGTCCAAAATTCGGTTGGCATACTTTTCGCACATTTCCGGGTTCGACCAATCGAAGGTGCCGTCCGCACCATCGCCGTGTCGAGGCGCGTTGATCAGCACGAACCACGATTCGCTGTCATCGTGCGGGCGCATGCGATCGTCATCCGGTGCACACACATAAATCGTGGGATCGGGCACTGGTCGAGGAGCCTTTGCAAAAATGCTGTCGAACTCATCGTCGTAGTCCGCAGGAAACCACACGTTGTGGTGATTGAGGCCAGGTGTTCGACCTTTGAGCGCGAGGAGCAGTACGAAACCGCTCAACGATTTGGTGGCTCTGCGAACTCGTTTGCGTCCGATTCTGCCGACGTTGTCACTGAGCAGCGATTCGTAGACATGCTGGGCATCAGCATTAGAAATCACAACGTCGGCATCAAGGGCCGAACCGTCGCTCAGTTCTACACCAGTGACGTGGTTATCTGTCACCCGTATTCGGCTGACGTCGGTGTTGAAGCGAAACTCAACGCCACGTTCTCGGCAGCGCTTTTCGAGCGCGACCGCTAGTTGAGTGATTCCGCCGCGGATATGAAAAGCACCGAATTCCTGCTCGACATACGGGACGGTTGCGAGCACGGCAGGCGCCTTGCGTGGATCGCTTCCCGTGTAGGTCGCGTACCGATCGACGAGCATGATCAGGCGATTGTCTAAAAACATTCGACGGCTCAACTGTCGGAGCGTCAACCAGGGAGCGATGACCGCAATGTCGCGCGGGCTCTTCAGGGCTCCGAGCATGTCGCGAAAACCTGAGATGGGGGAGTGCAAGACTGACTGACGGGTCAGCGACCACATATCTGCCGCCCGCGACATGAATCGCTTCCATTCTTTGGCAACGTCGCTTCCGAGGGAATCTCCAAGCGCCGTAGCGCAAGCGTGGATTCCTACACCCGGCATAACGACCGTTGAGGAATCGGGGAAGTGGTAGGTGAAAGCAGGCTCAAGAAGCTGGAGATCAACGGCCTCTTCGAGTGCGCCACCAGTCTTGAGAAAAAGATCGCGATAGACGGCAGGAATCGTGAACAAGCTAGGACCGAGATCGAAGACGAACCCATCCCGCTCGTAGGAGCGAAGCTTGCCGCCGGCGTGCGACGCTTGTTCGAGGACTATGACCTCGAAGCCTTGCGAGCGAAGTCGAGCGGCGGTGGCCATTCCACCCATGCCAGCACCGATGACGATGGCGCGTCGTTGAGAAGTCGTTGTCATGAGTTTTGCGCCGGTGTGACGCTACGACCTTTCCACGACAAATTACCTCGCCGGCGTTGCGCAAACGATGCGACGGTGAGTGCATTGAACGCGAGTACCGACAGCGGATGCATCAAGACTTCAGATTTCAGACCCTGTCGCAGTTTGTGGTTGATGGTGGCGCGACCAGCCGCGGCAGCAATCAGGGCCGTCAGCGCTCGACTTCGAGTACGTGAGTCTTTGCTCAACATCAACGCAACCGGCAGGACATACACGGAGAACAAGGTGGCGTTCACCGCGAACGCACCGGCGCCGGAGCCAAACGCGTTCCACAGTGATTTGGTGTAGCCGTTGACCATCTCTGCATCGGTGTCGTACATATTGCATAAAGCAATGGCGCTGCCATCCACGACACCGCCGCGGCCACCATGCGCTTTTGCGACTCGAACAAAGTTAATGTCTTCCAGAACTTCCTGCTTCACCGACGCGTGACCGCCCATGCGGTCGTACATCGCGCGCGTCACGAGTAGTAGTTGACCGTTGGCTGCCGTGAGCGAAGGGCGGGTACTGGTTTCTGCGATATCGAGCGGCAGGGTGGTGAGCCAAGACCACTGCAAAAGCGGTTGAACAAGTCGTTGCGCCACAGTGTTCATCTGTTGGTTGGGGTAGGGGCACATCACATCGAGTGCAGATTCGCGCAGCAGTGCAATCGCGCACGACATCGCATCGGCACTCAACATCACATCAGCATCAATAAACACCAATATCTCGCCGGTAGCTTCTTGGGCTAGACGATGACACGCCCACGGTTTTCCGAGCCAGCCCGCGGGAACTGAGTCTGCGCTTTGGATGAGTCGTGCGTGAGGATGGCCATTGATCAGATTCATGACCACTTGGCTCGTGGCGTCAGACGAGGCGTCGTCGAGAATCAGAAACTCGATATTTGGATAGTCCTGCTGGAGAACGCTCTTGATCGTCGGCGTGATCCGGGCGGCTTCATTGCGCGCAGGCAACAGGATAGAAATGAGCGGGACTGGTGTTTCGTGTTCTGAAGCCGCATTCCGTGGATTTCGAATAATGGAAAGGTTGCGGACGGTGTGAACTGCACCAGCCGTTGCTGCGACCGCCGCAAACGTTGCGAGGGCTCGTCCAATCTTCGCCATAGGCTCATTCTCGCGAGTCGCGCCGCCAGCGGCTAATTGCGAGCGCGAGTAGCAGACCCATGCTCACTCCGCCCCAGAGCGCCGGCCCTGACCTTCCCCAGAAGAAGGCGTGCCCTACGACGCCGCCAAACCAGGTCCACCCGAGAAGACCGGCAGGGACCAGCCACGACTCGACGGAAGTTGAGCTCGGTCTATCAAGAAGTGCGACGAGCAACGATCCTGCAATGAACCAGCACACGTAGTTCGTCAAAGGGATGCCAGGGATGCCAGGGAGGTCGAAGGCGGCCGAATGCCATTGCCAGTACTGCTCACCAACCATTTGAGGGTCGAGAAAAAAGTCCCAGCTCGTCATCAGTGCGCCGCCGAACAGTGCGCGAAGCCACCGGCGAGAACTCACCAGTTGACTCACGAATGCCGCCGGCCAAGCCATCATGAACCATGCGAGCATGACGGCCAGCGGCACATGCGCGATCTGCGGTTGAAGAGTGGATGTGTAGGAGTAGTCGCCAAATAGCAGTCCAGTAGTGCTTCCCACGAATTCCAAGAGAAAGCCAGCCGCGAGGACGAGGAAGGCACGGCTGATGGCGAACGGCAGGTCGGTCACCAAGGTGCAATGAAGAAAACTGGCAGTGGCGAAAGCGATGACGCTCAGGGTGGTGAGAAGCACTCGTCCGCTCGAATCCGCAAGCGGCCACGCAATTTGCAGAAGCACAGCGATGGCAGCACAGCTGATTGCTAACCGTGAGATGCGATGTTTCACCGAGCCGCCTCCGAAAGCAGTCGTATCCCAAAGCCAACAATCAGAGCGCCCGAGATTCGATTGATTCGCTCCCGCCAAACGGCACTGCTCAAACGACGCTTAAATGTCTGAGCTGCCGCAATGGTGAGCGTGAAATACAGGAGGCATTCAACAACGTGAACACTGGCAAGTGCCACGGCGGCCAACACAGGTTGGACATCGGAGGGAATGAACGGGGGGAGTACAGCGAGATAGAAAATGCAGATCTTTGGGTTGAGTGCGTTCGTCATCAAACCGCGCCGATACAGACGCGTAGGACTCTCAATGGATTCATTATCCGCCGTGAAGTTGATAGTGGCTCGTGAACTGCGCCAGTACGAAATCCCGAGGTAAATCAAGTACCCAGCTCCCGCTGTTTGTAAGACTGAGAATGCCACGGGTGAAGCAGCGAGAATGGCGCTCAGACCAAGCGACGCAGCAATGGCCCACAACAACAAACCTGTAGCGATTCCAAGCCCAGCCGCAAACGCACCTCTTCGACTTTGCGTTAATGCTGCTCGGAGGACAAACGTGAAGTCGAGACCAGGCACCAGCGTCATCGCTCCGGCGACCAGCGCAAACTCCACCATCGCCTGCTTCATCTCAATCTCCCACTACGAGTGGCGTACCGCCAGTAATGCGAACGATTTCTTCAAAGGTGGTGGGGAACACGCTGTGCGGATGTCCGGCAGCAGCCCAGACGACGTCGTAGTCGTTGAGGGCGAGGTCAACGAGAATGGTGAGCTCTGCGGGATAGCCACGTTCGTCTTCTGTGCTCGGAGGTTGAGCGACCCAGCCGAATGGGCTTACGCCACCGATAGCAAAACCTGACCAGCGGCGAACAAAGTCGGCGTCCGCGCGAAGCAACTTAGGTACGCCCAAGAAATCGGCCACTCGTTGAGTGTCTACGCGATGACGACCCGAAGTCACAACCAGGAGAGGAGTCGGTTCGATCTCGCCTGGCAAACCGAACACAATCGACGACGCCACCTGACCGACTTCGATGCCCAATGAGTCGGCCGCTTCTTTTGCGGTGCGAGCGCTGTCGTCGAGAATGGTGATATCTGAATGGTGATTCGCAGCAGCCAAACTTTCGCGGACACGGATAACAGCTGGGTGATTTGCAGGCATGTTCACACTGTACTTCGGTAAGTTTGCTGCCACATTGATTCAACACCTCTGCGTACGTAGGAGAACCATGTTTCAACCGCTCGCCACTGCACTCGGTCTCGTGATGGCGCTATCCGGATCCTCCAAAATTCAGTCCAAGCCAGTCGCAGTCGCGGCCGCCGAAAAGCTGAACTACACCAACATCATGAAGCCCATCGGCATTGCGGAACTGGCTCTCGGAATTGTGGCAGTGCTTGGCTATTGGGATTTCATGCCAAACCTGCTCGTGGTGGGCGCGATTCTGGGCATCGCCGTCATCATGGCTGGGGCGATTCTTTTCCATCTCAAAGCCAAGGACGCCAAGGGTGCGATTGTTCCGCTTGTCTTGTTTCTCGCGGCTGTCGCTGCACTAACTATTTCGAATGGCTAACCACGTCTGAGGAAGTAGTTGAGGGGCTGTGCCAACTGGCACAGCCCCTCAATGCTTTGAGAGTTTGCTTAACGCTGGACCTTAGAAGCGTCCTCTTCACGAATCTTCCATTCAGGACCGAACTCAGCGACTTTGTTGAGGAAAGGCATGGGGTCAAACCACTCCGGTCCATTGACACCTTCTGGCTTCCACACACCTTCGTGAAGCAGTTCGAGGGCGATAACCGGGTTGAGAGCGGTTTGCCACACCACGGCCTGATCTCCGTATTCCGCCATTGACCATTCGTTGTCGACGACGTGGTAGATGTAGACAGCCTTTGGATTTCCCTGTTTGTCGAGGCCCTCGACATAGGTGCCAGCGCAGGTCTTGCCCTTCATCTTCGAGCCGAGCATTGCCGGATCTGGAAGTGCGGCTGCGAGGAGATCGCGCGGGGAGATGCTGACGCCTTGGACTTCGACGTTCTCAC
>JAFMIT010000102.1 GCA_017853815.1 Actinomycetota bacterium | reverse complement strand
GCTGCGTACTCAGCGGGAATCTGAACGAACTCAATCTGCCAAGTCTCTGAGTAAACGCGATGTGGGTGCTGCGCGTCACTGAGCTGCATGACGGCACGATAAAAGTGAGTCATGACTTCTGGATTGATGCAATAAATAATCGCATGTGCGCGCATGTTTACTCCTTCACCGGGACGGCGATTTCGATGACCGAATCATCGCTGTCATCAATAAATCTTTCGCCATAAATCTCAAGGCACGGCGAAGTACCGACTTCGCAGCCACTAGCCGGCAGCCACTCCTGAAAAATCTCATCTAGCGTGACACACAATCTGTCGAGTTTTCCGTGGTGCTCAAAGATCGCATAACGTGAAGCCGGCAAGAGCCAGGTTTCTGCTGCTGGAAATTTCTCGCCCGTCCACTCACCGTCGACCACGAACCCAGCGAGGTAACTCATCGCCTCGCCGTCCATGATGCTCGCCCCATACATCGGTCCGTCGATCTCTAACTGCGCTGCATTGAGGAGCTGCATCAAGAAGTCCCAGAGTTCCGGAATAAGGCTCGGATCGTTATTGGGATGGCCGGCCGGATAGGAAGACACGGTGAGTCCAACCAGATCCATCTCAGGCAGATTCTCGAAGCGAGGTTCAATCATGGACTCAGCCTACGAGTCCAAAACTTTCGTCTGCACAGAGTGGCGTCTCCACCTACTATTTCGGCATGTATGAAATTGCCTTAAGCGCTGCTTCCTGTTTACGGTCTAACACTCGCGCTGATGTCGCGTGGTCGCTGAGCACCGATATCGCGAAGTACGAGACTGATTCTTCGAGCGTGATGATGACGCCAGGAGGCGGACGCATCGGCAATCTCATGGAAGGTTTATTTGAAGGTCAGCTCGCGGACATTGCTAGCCGCCAGCTTCCCTTCGCTAAAGCGCACAACCTCACTGTTGGCCCACTGGAGTCACTGGTCAGCGGAATCGCTATCGGCGCGAGTGCCCGGGTGGTCGTGAGCCCTGCGCACTTAATTCCGATTCATGGCTGGGAAGCCTTCTTAGAAAAGAAGCCT
Source organism: Actinomycetota bacterium (assembly GCA_017853815.1). Taxonomy (GTDB): domain Bacteria; phylum Actinomycetota; class Actinomycetes; order S36-B12; family UBA5976; genus JAFMIT01. The sequence goes on along the minus strand of JAFMIT010000102.1, from coordinate 4,740 downwards.
GTCGTTCTACGCGGTGCAATAAGTGACGGCGTCGTGACGGAGTTCGAAGCATTCACAGAAGCCACTATCGACAGAGCGCCAGCGACAATCGTTGAAATGTTCCAGCGCGGAGAGGCTGCTGCCTCGATCTCGGCAGACGAAATCATCTCCATGTTCGCGCCTCGAACTAAATTCGTGATTGCAGGTAATGGACCTATCGCAGGCGCTCTCGGCGACGTCGCTCGACAGATGGGTTGGGAAGTTGTCGCCGAATCCTCACCAGTCAACGTTGCCGGTCTGACCGCAACTCTTTCCTCCATGGATTGCGTGGTCGTCATGGGTCACGATGTTGAAGCGTCGAGCCGGTGTCTCGAGTCGGCCCTCCAAAGTGACGCTGGCTATATCGGCGCACTCGGCTCAAAGAAGATGCAAGAAAACCGCGCTGCCTGGCTCGCGTTTAGAGACGTCCATGATTTGTCGCGAGTCCACGGACCTGCTGGGTTCGACATTGGCGCATCTAGTCCACACGAGATTGCTGTGTCTATTGTTGCCCAAGCAATTGCGGTGAAAGCAGGAAAAGCATGACCAGCCCTTCTGTGGTGGCGCTACACACTCATGATGTGGCAGCGTCCAGCGGCATCAGTGAGATGACGTTGATGTGGGTGTTGATGGCGCTCATGGTCGTATGCGAAGTTTCTATGCTGTGGATGATGCGTGCAATGCATCGTCGTATTTCCACTCTCGAAGACCGCAATCTTTCATCGTGAACCCGCAGCGCACTCTGTGTACCTGGGCGGAGACATTCGAAGCAGTCACGTCGTGCGTAACACCTCTGGCTCCCGAGACGATCGGATTGCGAGAAGCGTCAGGTCGAATTACCGCAAGTCCCCTGACTGCACTCAGCCCCTTGCCTGCGTATGCCACGTCAGCTATGGATGGCTGGGCTGTGAGCGGAGAAGGTCCGTGGCGCATCGTTGGTGAAGTTGCGACCGGAACTGCGAGTGACGTGAACCTCGAGAATGGTCAATGCCTCAAGATTTCCACTGGCGGAGTGGTTCCTGCTGGCTGTACTTCAGTCGTGCCGTGGGAAGACGCCCAGGTCGAAAACGACACGCTTGAGGCCGACACCGAGCTCGGCGCCAACATCCGTCCCGCAGCGACCGAAGCGGTCGTCGGCGATGTGATCGTCGACGCCGACACTCGCCTTGTGCCCACGCATCTTGGATTGCTCGCGGCCGTTGGTATCGACTCGGTCATCGTTCGTCCACGTCCGCGGATTGCGGTGCTGTTGCTTGGCGATGAGCTCATTCATGAGGGTCTGCCACACGACGGCAAAATCCGTGACGCGCTCGGAGTGCAGCTACCTGCATTTCTCGAAGCGTGCGGTGCACAGGTCACGATGCTCTCGTTCCTAGAAGATGATCCTGAAGTCATTGCGGCCGCATTTGCCCAAGCCTTCGAGTGCGCGGATCTCGTGATCTCCACTGGTGGCACCGCAGACGGTCCGAAAGATTTTGCAAAGTTTGCCATCGAACATTTCGACATGGACTTCATCGTGGATCGCGTTCGCATGCGCCCTGGCTACCACTTCTTACTCGCAACCAAGAGTGTTGAAGGCCGACAGGTTCCCTACATCGCACTGCCAGGCAATCCCCAGTCGGCGATTGCCTCACTCACCTCGTTTGGTGTTCCTCTCATTGATGTGCTCGCTGGTCTCTCACCACAGTGGCCGGCCGAAGTCGCTATCTCGAGTGCATTCAGCACACCACCGAACTTCGCACGTGTCGTGCTCGGGCGAGTCGAAAACGGTGTGTTCTCACAAGGCGAATACCTCGGATCAGCCATGCTGAGAGGGCTGGCCGCGAGTAATGGATTTGCGTTAATCCCTGCCGGTGATAACCCCGCTGGCGCGCCTGCTCACTGGTTGCCCTTGCCATTTTCGCCAAACCATTCCTAGCGCCTGGGTGTTATCGTCCGCGAATGGCGGAAAAGGACAAAGCGACTCTCACCCACATCGGCGCTGACGGCAGTGCCCAGATGGTGGATGTGACAGACCGTGCCATCACGCACCGTTCCGCCACGGTTGAGGGCAAGGTCCTTGTGTCCGCTGAGGTTCGAGAGCTCATTGCATCGAACGGCGTCTCTAAAGGAAACGTGCTCGAAATTGCGCGAATCGCGGCCATCATGGGCGCGAAAAAGACTCCAGAACTCATTCCGCTTTGCCACCCCATTGGGATTTCAGGGATGGACGTCACGCTGGAGCTAGTCGAGGATGGCATTCGCATTTCTGTCGAAGTGCGCACGACCGACCGCACGGGCGTGGAGATGGAAGCTTTCACCGCCGTGGCCGTCGCTGGCCTCACGATTGTGGACATGATCAAAGCTGCCGACGCCTACGCCACCATCACCGACATCCGACTCATGGAGAAAGCTGGCGGCAAGAACGGTCATTGGACTCGCACCGTATGACCGCTCCCTTCTTTGCGGCGGTCACCGAAAGTCCCATCGACGTCGACCAACTCCGCCGATCCGCTTCGCAGCCAGAGACTGGCGCCATCGTTGTTTTTTGTGGCGACGTGCGTAACCATGATGGCGGCCGAACTGTGCTGAAACTTGATTACGAAGCTCACCCGACTGCAGGTGATGTGCTCACACGCTGCGCAGAGACGATTGCAAACAAAGCCGACGTGCAATACGTCTCGATGGCGCATCGATACGGCTCACTGGCTATCGGCGATACCGCACTCGCCGTCGTCATTGCGGCTGCACATCGCGAGACTGCATTCGCCGTCTGCGCAGAAGCAGTAGATCTCGTGAAGGCAGAACTTCCCATGTGGAAGCACCAATTCTTCGCAGATGGCACTGATGAGTGGGTGAATTCAGCATGACCCAGCTCATTGACTCCTTCGGACGAGTGCATCGTGACTTGCGCATCTCACTCACCGACAAGTGCAATCTCCGTTGTTCCTACTGCATGCCAGAGTTCTTCAACCAATGGATTCCGTCGAAAGAACACCTCACCACCGACGAACTCATTACGGTCATCGATATCGCAGTCGAAGCTGGCATTGACGAAATCCGACTGACCGGTGGCGAACCTTTGTTGCGCAACGACATTGTTGAAATCGTCACGCGCATCAACCAACTTGAAAAGCCACCAGCGATTTCGATGACGACGAATGGCATTGCGCTTAAACGCATTGCGAGCGCGCTGGTAAATGCAGGTCTGCAGCGAATCAACGTCAGTCTCGACACTCTCGATGCGGCTCGCTTCAAAGAGATCACCAAGCGCGACAACATCGCTCAGGTTTTTGAGGGACTCGCAGAGGCCAAGCGAGTTGGTCTTTCTCCTATCAAGATCAATTCTGTTTTGGTTCGCGGCGTCAACGATGACGAGGCACCCAAACTTCTGAAGTGGGCGCTCGAAGAGGGATACCGGCTGCGCTTTATCGAGCAGATGCCACTCGATGCTGGCAACGCTTGGGATCGTGAGACTTTCGTGTCCGCGATTGAGATTCGTGAATCACTCGGTCAGCACTATTCGCTTGAACCGGTTGCTCAACGTGGTTCTGCGCCCGCCGAAGAGTTTCTCATCGATGGTGGTCCTCAAACTGTTGGCATCATCGCCAGTATTACTGCGCCATTTTGTGGTGCCTGCGATCGCCTTCGACTGACTTCTGATGGCCAGCTTCGTTCATGCCTTTTTGCAACGCGCGAAACCAGTGTCCGCGACGTTTTGCGGAATGCAGAATTAAGCGAGTCTGAAAAGCGCGCACGGATTTCAGCGTTGATTTTTGATTCTGTGGCGAAAAAGGAAGCAGGCCACGCCATCAATACTCCTACGTTCACTAAGCCAGTTCGGCCGATGTCAGCAATCGGCGGCTAGCGTGGACAAGACTTCACTCACAGCTCGGGTCATCACTATTTCGACTCGTGCCGCGGCGGGTATTTGGCAAGACACCTCTGGCCCCATCATTGTTGAGGCGCTCACCAATCTCGGCTTCAACTGTGCCGCACCTACAGTCATTCCTGATGGTCCCGAAATTGTCGATGCCCTTAAAGATGCTGTGAATCACAACATCAACGTCGTCATCACGACTGGTGGTACCGGCCATACGCCCAACGATGTGACACCCGAGATGACTCTTCAAGTCATTGAGCGTCATTCACCAGGAATCGCAGAAGCAATTCGTTCCTACGGTGTTGCCAGTGGAGTCCCGACTGCAATTTTGTCTCGCGGGGTCGCAGGAATTGCTGGCAAGACTTTCATTGTCAATCTGCCGGGATCAGCTGGCGGAGTGCGAGATGGAATGAAAGTGCTGGGCGACGTTCTAGTTCATCTCGTTGATCAGATGAACGGTGGAGATCACACCCGAAAAGATTGAGTCGACGGACTCGATCATTATTTTGACGGCGTGCTTTCTTTTTCGCTTGCGAGTGACTCCGGATGAATCGCGCGTTCACCAACTGCGGTGAGTGACTGCTTGGTTCCACCCCACAAGTCAGCAATAATTTCGGCAGCAATCGATACAGCAGTTTCTTCTGGTGTGCGAGCGCCGAGATCAAGCCCAATCGGAGAACGCAGTCGACTGATTTCGGTTTCAGTCATTCCGATTTCTCGCAAGCGCGCGAGACGATCGTTGTGCGTCTTGCGACTTCCCATAGCGCCGATGTAACCCGCATTGGTTCGCAGCGCTAATTCCAACAACGGTACGTCGAACTTTGGATCGTGCGTGAGAACACACAGTGCTGTTCGCTCGT
>JAFMIT010000101.1 GCA_017853815.1 Actinomycetota bacterium | reverse complement strand
CAGTAATGAACCATTTCAATGCAGATTCCTGCATCCGCTGGAGTGCCAGGCCCTGGTGACAAAAGCACACCATCAAAGCCATCTGCGTACTGCACAGAGATTTCGTCGTTGCGCTTGACTGTGACTTCTGCGCCCAACTGCGCGAGATACTGCACGATGTTGAAGACGAACGAGTCGTAGTTGTCGACTACCAGGATCTTTGCGGTCACGGTCTCATTGTTCCTTATCTGCCAGATGCAGCTTGGCGTGCTGCATCACGACGACTCCGTTGTATGGCCGCATCACGAGATTGTGGCCAATCCCGACGTTGTATTGAAGTCCGTAAGTTTGAGCGAGATCTTTAAACAGTTGCACCGTTTCGTCGCGATCCAGACTTGCCTGAAGCGCCTTGGGGTCGCCGATGGCGCGAATCACAAATGGTGGCGAAAAGACTTTGCCATTCACCAGCACGGTGGAACCAACACACTTAATTGGGCTGATCGAAATGATGCGCTCGTCCATCACACTGATTGCGCTCGCGCCACCTGCCCACAAGGCGTTGATGACCCCCTGGATGTCTTGTTGGTGCACCAGCAGCCAGTTTGGATCGATGTCTTCCTTGAGGCTGCCAGCATTAATCGGCGCGTCAGCCAGACTCACGACCAGCCCAGAACCGACTGCAGTCCCAAGTCCCGCGGCCTGTCTTTCCAACGCCATTTGGTCACGTAACTCCCGTAGTTCGGGAGAGCTAAATTCGAGCGAGATTTGGTCGATCTGGGCCCGAATCCTGCCCAAAACGGACTCCTGCTGGCGGACATCGCGAGCTCGCACAAGCACGAGAGCTTTGAGGTCCTGGGCACCTTCGGCTCTCAAATCAGTGCCGCGAGCGGTTTGGGCGCTCGTCGCAAAAACCATGCCCGCGACCATCATCATGAGGATGGTCGTGAATGCCACGGAACGTTTGCTGCCCACAGTCACACGCTACCGACTTCTACGCTTAGGCTTCGCCCTGAATTGGAGGACACCATGCCAGAGTCAAAGCGTCGCAAGCAGGCCGATTACACCCCGGTCCATGAGGTTTCGCGTAAGCCCATCAAGTTGGACAGCCCACGGTGGCTGGCACCTGCGATGGTGACTTTGCTGGTTTTGGGCTTGCTGTACATCGTGGTTTTCTACGTTGCGGGCAACCAGATCGGCTTCATGGTCACGATTGGCAACCTCGGCAATGTCCTCATCGGCTTTTCGATGATGGCCGTGGGCTTTTTCCTCGCCACCAAGTGGCGCTAGTTCAAATTACACACGTGTAATTCATCCCCAGCTGGGGAAAACCCTGTGGATAAGTGCCGTTACAGCTGCACCCACGACTAGTCCGCCTAGGTGAGCGTGCCAATCGATTCCCGGGATCACAAACCCAATCACGAGGTTGATGCCGATCATGACGCGGATTTGGCTTGCGTCTAGTCGAAGAGATCTTGCGACCACGAAATAGGCGCCCATCAATCCAAAGATTGCACCCGAGGCGCCGACCGATAACGTGAATGGGTCGTTCAACAGGACTGAAGCAATACTGCCTCCGAGACCAGACGCAAAGTAGATGACTGAGAACTTTGCGCTACCGAGTTTGAGTTCAAGCGGAGTTCCAAGCTGGTGGAGCACGAGCATGTTGAAGGCAATGTGAATGATGCCCGCATGCAAGAACATGGCAGTCACGAGTCGGTAGTACTCGCCGAGCTCAAAAACAGGATAGCCAGCGACTCCGAAATTTAAGTCGAGCTCGGGGTTGAGTGTGCCGTACACAAACACTGCAACGCAGATGGCAATCAATGTGTTGGTGACTTTGGCGGTGCGAACTTTGATTTGTCGAACCGTTCGCTTGGCTTCAGCGAGGCAGTCAGGGCAATGGAATCCGACTGGAGCTTCGTGCATGCAGTCAGGACAGATGGGATTGCTGCAACGAGAACACGACACCCAGGTCTCGCGATCTGGGTGTCGTGCGCAGGTTGGAGCGTTTGTCATTCGGCAATCGTGATTGAGGAAATAACGACTGGCTGGACAGGGCGATCTTGGTGGCCAGTTGCTACGGCGGCGATTGCGTCGACGACGTCGCGGCTTGGCTGATCTGCAACCTCACCAAAAATGGTGTGCTTGAAATTGAGCCACGTGGTCGGTGCGACGGTGATGAAGAACTGTGAGCCGTTGGTGCCAGGGCCAGCATTGGCCATCGCCAACTGGTATGGCTTTGAGAAGGTGAGCTCTGGGTGTGGTTCGTCACCGAACTTGTAGCCGGGTCCACCCATGCCGGTGCCCGCAGGATCTCCACCCTGGATCATGAAGCCCGCAATCACGCGATGGAAAACCACATCGGTGTACAGGGCGCCTTCGCCTGGCTTGCCAGTGCGGGGATCAGTCCATGCCTTCGAACCGTCGGCCAAGCCAACAAAGTTCTCGACCGTCTTCGGGGCGTGATTAGGGAAGAGGTTCACGACGATGTCGCCGTGATTGGTGTGCAAAGTTGCTGTGCTCATGACGTCCTTTTCTAAATATGCGGGTGAATCTTGGCGCAGGTCAGTGCGCCCGAGCCAATCGGGAGAGGACACCAAGCCAAAAGGCAATGGACCTCCCAATGCCGGTAGCAAACAAGACGGTCCCAAATCCCACCGTGCCACCGAGTAAGAAACCTGCCGTGAGCACAGTGAGTTCGATCATCAGTCGAACTCGACTCACGCGGATGCCCGTGCGATTGTGCAGTGATGTCATGAGTCCATCGCGCGGACCTGGACCGAGTTTCGTCGTGAGATAGAAAGCTGAACCAAGTCCCACCAACAACACGGCCAGCAGATTGGTTGCCACTTGGGCAGGCAATCCCTCCACTGCCGGAAAGTGATCAATCGTGAGTTCAAGCACCGTGGCAATCACGATGATATTCATGACTGTTCCGAGTCCCGGCCGCTCTTTAAGTGGGATCCAGAGAGTGAGAACTGCCACGCTGACAAGCGCGGTGATCGTGCCGACATTCAAACCCGTTTGTTCGCTAAGCCCTTCAGACAACACCACCCACGGAGAATTTCCGAGATGGGCCACAAAGAACAGCCCTTCACCTAAGCCAAAAATGCTGAGACCCAGAACCAAAATCAGAAAAGTCGTTGGAGTGGGTTGCCAGCGACCTTTGGCCGCCCATGGGACATGCGGAAAGGTGCGATGACCTTTGATGATGATTTCTTTCCACGACAACTGCTCGCTCACCCCGCGAGCCTACGTGGTACGAGTTCAGAACACTCGTGGTACGAGTTCAGAACATCAGGGCGCTACAGCGCGTCAATTTCTGCAACGAGATCTTCGACTAAGCGGCGAATTTCGTCGCGAATAGGTCGCACCGCATCAACACCTTGACCAGCTGGGTCCTCGAGCTTCCAGTCCAGATACGTCTTGCCGGGGTAGAAGGGGCATTTGTCGCCGCAGCCCATAGTGATCACGTAATCGGACGATTGCACAGCCTCGTCGGTCAACACTTTCGGAGTCGCAGTGCTCAAGTCGATTCCCTCTTCGGCCATCACAGCAATCGCAGAAGGATTTACTGCATTGCCGGGAGCAGTGCCTGCAGAAAGAACTTCAACACGATCGCCTGCAAGATGTTTCAAGTAGCCAGCGGCCATCTGCGAACGTCCAGCGTTGTGGATACAAACGAAAAGTACGGATGCCTTCTTCGATGACATGACTAGCTTCTTCCGGGGTTGGGGTGCAAGAAATGTGAAAGGTGAAAACCAGCGAATATCCCTAGCAATTGCGCTACCAGAAACATTCCGACCGAGCTCGGAGCAATGCCAGTGAAGGTGTCGGACAAGGTGCGCGCAATCGTCACAGCGGGATTCGCAAAACTCGTGGAAGAGGTAAACAGAATTGCTGAAGCAATCCACACACCAACAAGTGCGGGGATGGCATGACCGGCTCCACGATTGACCATGACGAGAATGAGAGTGATCAGCGCAGTCGTGGCGATAAATTCGCTCAGCCACAGCGCACCGCCCGAACGCTCTTGAACGGAGACGCTCACGCCTGGCAACTCGAACATCACGTTTGTAAGAACTGTGCCAGTGATCGCACCAAGAAGTTGTGCGCCGATGAATCCACCAACTTCACCGAGGCGCATTTCTCGTCGAAGCCAGAAAGCGATGGTTACCGCTGGATTGAAATGGGCGCCAGAAACTGGTCCAAAAACTGTGATGAGAACAAAAAGAGCCGCACCAATCGCTACTGCATTCATCAGCAGTTGCACACCGACATCAGCAGAGAGATTGAAAGCCATGACCCCAGAACCAACAATGGCTGAGAGCAAGCACGCTGTGCCAAGAAACTCGGCACAGAGCGAGCGCATGAGAGCGGGAAACACCTGCGAAGGCTAATTCACCAGCGAGAACAGCAGGTTAACGCCGGTTGAATGTCGCGGGTGGGGTCTCGTGGCGCAGCTTGAAGAACCACGCAATGCCATAACCGGCGATGCCGCCCAGCAGCTGCGACGCCAACAGCCCAAGCAGGGCCGAGGTTGGCTCGCTCGTCACCGTATGACTCAGCGAATTGGCGACAGAAATCGCTGGATTCGCAAACGATGCCGAGCCGGACAACGCCGAAGCAAGAATGACCCAGAAGGGAATGATTGCACCGGTAATCGGAAGGTAGGTCTTTTCGAAGAGCAGTAGCGAAAGCACCATCACACCGATGCTCACAACGAACTCGCCGATATATCTATTGAGTTCAACAAATCCTTGATCGGCCGGACTAAACGGTGCAAGACCGAAAATAAAGTTGCCAATCACGACACCGGTTAAGGCGCCGACTACCTGCGCAGCGATTTGTTCAGTGCCATTGGCAACATCGATTCGACGACGTGCCATCAAACTCAACGTCAATAACGGATTGAGCTGCACCGGGCAGACCCGATTGAAGAGCAACCACGCCGCCGAAATCAAAATCGCCACCGCGACAACAACAGTGATCAGCTGAATCGTCGGATTCGGAAGGTACGGATTGCTATTGACGCCGATGCCGACGATGCCCACAAGCACGGTGGCAGAACCCAAGAATTCACACAGCAGAATCTTGTTGGTCTGTGGCTTCATGCGCTGACTTTAAGCCAGGCACGATGGCGAGGCATTGTCAGTCGGCTAAATACGGTGCGAGCGTTCGCAGAGCATTCTTGCCGATTCCGTGAAGTGCAGAAATATCCGAAGTCTTCTTAGTTGAGAGATCGTGAAGTTCACGAAGTCCGGCATCGACTAAGGCGCGTCGCGCTGGGGCAGCCAAGCCGAGCTCGCGCCACACAGCATCCCGTTCTGCGTACCAGCTGAGATCGACTTCACCACGCGTCACGGGACACTTCGAATCAGACACGAGGCTGAGAATAGAACACGTAAGGTCGGCTTATGGAGACGTCATGGTGAGTTGGTCCCAGATCGATGCGATTGCACAGACCTTGCCAGAAGTGGACTGTCTCAACGAAGGCAGACGAAGTTGGTCCGTGCGAGGCAAAGGGATCGCATGGGAGCGGCCATTGCGCGCAAAGGAAATTGCCGAACTTGGTGACGACATCCCTTCAGGTGACATCATCGCTTTTCATGTCGCAGACGAAAGCATCAAACACGCACTCATCGCAGATCGGCCGGAGGCGTTTTTCACCATCCGACATTTTGATGGCTATCCAGCCGTGCTGACGATACGAACCAAACTGCGGGTCAGTGAAGTTCGCGAATTGCTATCCGACGGTTGGTGGCTCAAAGCGCCACCGGCACTTCGAAAACTTCACCCTGAGCTTCGATAGTTA
>JAFMIT010000010.1 GCA_017853815.1 Actinomycetota bacterium | reverse complement strand
TCGACAAAGCTCATTCCTTCGATCTTGCGAATGAACGAGAAAACATCACCGCTCTCTTGGCAGCCGAAACAATGGAAGTAGCCGCGAGCGGGAGTCACGTGGAATGAGGCAGATCGTTCGTCATGGAATGGGCACAAGCCCTTCAGGCTGCCGCCGCCGGCAGTCTTGAGGTTCACATAATCGCGAATGACATCGTCAATGCGGGCACGCTCACGGACCAGATTGATATCTGCTTCACGAATACGGCTCACGGGGCGATAGTAGGAGTCGAGTCGGACTAATCCGAGAGTCGCCGATTCCACGCCACGGCTGACGAGTCAGTCAGGCTTGCAACCTGGTCGACTACTACCCGCATCCGTTGCTCATCTGTGCCCGCCGCCTTCCATGCTGGCTGCAGCCAAGCCTCGAGGTCACGTCCTTCACGTCGGAGCAGAGACGCCACCAAACTCTTGAGGATTTCTTGTTGTTCTTGGTAGACGGGCATCGCACCGGCGCGCTGCATGACGTAGAGGTTGGCGAGCGTTTTGAGCACTGCCACCTCGGCCTCGAGCTCCGAAGGGATCATCAGTTGTGCGCTGTACCGAGTGAGCAGGCCATCGCCGAAGTGCTCTCGGGTCAACGCCTGGGCACCGCCACAAAAACGGCCAATGAGCTGGCTCGTGAGATTTTTCAATGCCGCGAGTGCACGCTGCGAACCATCGAAGCTGCTCGGCCAAAACGGCAGCGCCAGAAGCCGATCGATTGCAGCTTCAATCTCACCTGGCGTCGCCGCTGTGTAGGCCGAGCCCGCCAACGCGGTGATTGCTTCGCGTTCAGACACCGAATTCAAGACAGCAAAATCAAGATGCTCACCGACGATGGCATCTTCGACATCGTGGACGCTATAGGCGACATCGTCTGCCCAGTCCATGACTTGTGCCTCAAAACATTTGCGGCCAGGCACAGCACCCTCGCGGGCCCAAAGGAAGACTGGTTCGTCGTCCGCATAGAAGCCAAATTTCGGTGTATCCGCGCGGCGCGGCCATGGATACTTGATAGCGCTGTCAAGACTGGCTCGAGTCAGATTAAGACCAACCGAACGTCCATTGGCGTCAAAGGTTTTGGATTCCAACCGAGAAAGAACCCGCAAGGTTTGTGCATTGCCTTCAAAACCGCCGGCGCTCTCCGCAATTTCCGCGAGAGCAGCTTCGCCGTTATGTCCGAACGGCGGATGACCAAGATCGTGAGCAAGACAACCGACTTCGACAAGATCAGGGTCGCATCCAAGCGATGCGCCTAGCTCACGTCCGATCTGTGCAACCTCAAGAGTGTGAGTCAGTCGAGTTCGCGGAAAATCTGCGGTACCAGCCACCATCACCTGAGTTTTGGCGGCCAATCGACGCAGACCTGCAGAATGAAGAATGCGAGCGCGATCGCGGGCAAACGCAGTGCGGTCGTTTCGCTTCGGCGCTTCGGCCACCCAGCGGGTTTCGTCAGAGGATTGATAGCCGGGTGAAAGTAAGTCGTCGCCGCGGTGGAAAGCAGTCATACCTAGATTCCCCAACGATCTAGAACGAAGAAATGAAGAATTCCGCCCACTTCGCGAATGACATATTCGGCCGTGAGTTCTGAGCCTGGACCATTCTCAGTTGGTGACGATTCAGATCTGATGTCGAGGTTGCCTGCGATGAGTTTGATGCGGGCAAGGTGCGCAGGATCAGACACGACGGTGATGTGGTCCCAGCCTTTTTTCTTCAGCAGAACTGCTACAGCAGTCATCGATTCCAAAGTGTCGCCACCCGTAGGGATGGCTATCACCTGATCGGCGAGCAGCCCGGAATCGATGAGGTAGTTACGACCTGCCGAGGCTTCGGTAAATCTGTCACCCGGCTGCTTTCCGCCAACAGTGATGATGACAGGTGCAACATCATGCAGAATCAAATCCAGAGCATGGTCGAGGCGATGGGCGAACACAGGACTCGGTTCGCCGTCGAACTGCGAGGCGCCGAGCACGACAATTGCGTCAGTGGAGACTCGCTGATCCTGGTGTGCTGTGTAGTAGACGTATCCGACCAACAACAAACCCGCGAGAAGAGTGAGAGACACCAAAGAACTCAAGGCACGACGGATGAGTTTGAAGAGCAAGAACATCGTGCCTCCTTTCTTCGAAAGACCCTAGGACCAAACACTATTGGCGAGTTCGGACGGGCTATCCCCCACTGACACCAATTTCGGCTTCTGAGAGGTCCACGTCTAGTCCGAGCTCACAAGAATCAAGCCACCCGTCAGGCAGCGCAACCGACTTGGCACCCGACGTGCGACCGCGAGGACCTTCAGCAACAAAGTCGGGATATGGCTGAGGTTCGATGGTGGCGAGGAGATCGGCCAACTCGCGCAATGACGAAATCATCGCCAAGGCATGTCGAGTTTCGCCACCGACTCGGAAACCTTTGGTGTACCACGCCATGTGCTTGCGCATTTCGCGACAACCATGCGCCTCATCGCCGACAAAGTCCACGAGAAGTTCGGCATGCCGACGCATCGTCGCGAACACAACATCAGAATTCGGATTGGCAGGAATCGGTGCGCCATCGAGAGCAGCTGCAACTTGCCCAAACATCCACGGACGCCCCAGGCAACCTCGACCGATCACCACACCATCGCAACCAGTTTCAGCAAGCATTCTGGCTGCGTCGGCGCCACCCCACACGTCGCCGTTGCCGAGTACTGGAACGCCCAAAGGTCGAAGCGCGTCTTTCAAGTTCTTGATCGCTGCCCAATCGGCTTGGCCGCTGTACAGATCAATCGCAGTTCGCCCGTGCAGCGCAACCCATGCGACCCCTTCTTCTGCTGCGGCAACACCAGCATCGAGGTAGGTCAGATGATCGTGATCGATTCCTTTGCGCATCTTGACGGTGACGGGCACTTGGCCGCGGGCGTTAGTGACGGCCGAACGAATGATGGCGCGGAACAAATCCCGTTTCCACGGAAGCGCCGAACCGCCGCCCTTCTTGGTCACTTTTGGTACGGGACAACCCATGTTGAGATCAATGTGATCTGCGCGATTCTCGTCAACAATCATCCGTACCGCAGCGCCAACAATCGCGGGGTCGACTCCGTACAACTGAATGCTTCTTGGAGATTCGAAATCTCCAAACTGCGTCATTCGCATGGTCTCTTCGTCGCGCTCAAGAAGCGCACGCGAGGTAATCATCTCGGAGACGTAAAGCGCGGCTCCACCTTCGGGGTAAAGAGCGGCGGATGTCTCGCGGCACAACTGTCGGTACGCCCGGTTAGTAATGCCTGCCATCGGGGCAAGCACTACCGCCGGACGATCACCAGACAGCAATGCGTGAGTCACAACTTAAAACGCTGGCAACTTGTCAGAAAGGTAAGCGCGAACTTGATCGAGCGACACGCGAGTCTGAGACATCGTGTCTCGATCACGAATCGTCACCGCGTTGTCATCGAGAGTCTCGAAGTCAACCGTGATGCAGAACGGAGTGCCAATTTCGTCTTGACGGCGGTAACGGCGACCGATGGCACCTGAGTCGTCGGTTTCGACGTTCCATGATTTGCGAAGTTCACTTGCAAGTTCAGCGGCCTTTGGCGACAGGTCAGCGTTACGCGACAGCGGAAGCACAGCTGCTTTCACTGGGGCCAAACGTGGATCGAGTCGCAACACCTGACGGACATCTACGCCGCCCTTGGTGTTGGGAGCCTCATCTTCTGCGTATGAATCAAGCAAGAATGCGAGCACGCATCGCGTGAGTCCAGCCGCAGGCTCAATCACAAACGGCGTCCAACGCTCGCCAGTCTCCTGATCGAAGAACGACAGGTCTTTGCCGCTGTGCTCCGAGTGGGTGCGGAGATCGAAGTCAGTGCGATTGGCGATGCCTTCGAGTTCCGCCCAAGTTGAGCCAGCAAATTCGAACTTGTACTCGATGTCCACGGTGCGCTTCGAGTAGTGGCTGAGCTTTTCTTTCGGATGCTCAAAGAATCGCAAGTTCTCTGGGTTCATTCCAAGTCCCGTGTACCAATCCCAGCGGTACTGCAACCAGTACTCATGCCACTCTTCATCAGTACCAGGCTTGACGAAGAATTCCATTTCCATCTGCTCGAACTCGCGCGTGCGGAAAATGAAGTTGCCTGGCGTGATTTCGTTTCGGAAAGACTTACCAGTCTGACCGATGCCGAAAGGTGGCTTCTTGCGAGAGGAATTTGCGACGTTGAGGTAATTAACGAAGATGCCCTGCGCGGTTTCGGGACGCAAGTAGTGCAATGCGGCCGCGTCATCGACTGGGCCAACACTCGTGCGCAGCATGCCGTTGAAGTCACGAGGTTCGGTGAAGTCACCACGGGTGCCACAGTTCGAGCACACAATGTCAGCAAGACCGTTTTCTGGTTCCTTGCCATGTTTCTCGGCGTAGGCCTCAGTGAGCTGATCGGCGCGCCAGCGCTTGTGACACTTCTTGCACTCGGTCAGCGGGTCAACGAAGGCGTTCACGTGACCGGACGCAACCCATACCTGCGGCGCGAGAATGACCGATGAATCGAGACCGACGACGTCTTCGCGGCCGCGAACCATGTTTTGCCACCACTGCCGGCGGATGTTTTCTTTGAGCTCAACACCGAGGGGACCGTAATCCCAGGCGCTTCTCGTGCCACCATAAATTTCTGATGACGGGTACACAAAGCCACGACGCTTTGAGAGATTAACGATCGCATCTACGCGGTCTGTTGCCATGGGAATCCTCCACTCCGGCTGGCTGTCGGCGGTACACCCGATTGGGCATGCTGGCACGAATGTTAGCCGTTGCCTGGCACCTCGTCGTAATGCCACGAGAGAGATCTGCGCATAAGAGGGCGTACGACCGCGATGATCTGCTCAAAGTGATCGCGAACAACATATTCGCTGTCACGTGGGCAGACGGGCACCGCAAGGCTGATGGATTTGTACCCGGCCGCCTTGAGCGCGCTCGAGATGGCTACAGATGTTCTACCAGTTTCTACGGCATCATCGACGATGACCAGACGAGACTCGGTCGACACTCCGTCGAGATGCAACTCAATACGCACTGGCTCGCCTTCGTCTCCAGTGAGGATTCGCGTGAGGCCAAGCATCGGTACATGGAGCGCTTCTGCGACCTTGTGCGCGATCACGTCTGATGTCGGCAATACCGCCACCACGTACTCAAACTCGGCAGGCACAAGTCTCGCGAGTTGTTCTCCCGCATCAGCCGCATCTCGAAAGTCGCGTGCCATTAGTGCTCTATGCGGTGCGCAATTGATGAACCTGCCGCGTCTCCGAGCCCCACGATGTCAGCATCCCAAGCTCGCGCAGGCGCGTGGTCAATTGCCTCGCCATCGCGCGATTCAAACACCACCTCAAATGCTGATGATTCATCGACGGCCGTCGACAGGAACGGAATCGACTGAGCTTTAACGTCGAAGTTGCTCAGCGCCTTTCGGTAGGCGCCCACTGATTCCCAGCTGCTGACGATGACCACAAGATCAGCTTCATCGGTGGCGAGGCCAATCTGCACCGAGAGACAACCGGGCCTCGCGGCGAGCGGCGCAATCGCCGCCTTTGCGCTATCGAGCCAATCGCGCATCTCCTCAGGAGCAACCCGATGTTTTGTGATGACAAGCATGAAGCGATTGTGCCAGCGATGTGACAACATCTGCCTGTGAGCCAACAAAAGCCTTCAAGACTTCATGTCATCTCTGCGCCACTTTTGCTCAGGATCCACTCGCTTCCTCGATTTGTGTTTCCGCTCTTCACCATGGCGCTGTTGCTTGCGGGCCTATTCGTCGAGAACGGCCTAATAGGCGGAGCGTTCTTGTTGGCGCTCGCGGCTCTTCTCGGCTGGCTGGTTGCCCTGAGCTGGACGCTGATCACGCCGACGGCTAAAGCCGTCCGCACTCTGCTCGTGCTTTTCGTGACCGTCTACGCAATCGGTCGCATGACCGGCCGGGTGTAGACCATTCTTATTGACAATAATTCCCATTAGCGTTTAGCGTGGCGCTATGGCCATTGTGTTTGCGCTCCTGATGTCTGCCGCGACTGCGCTAGGTGGCACGCTCGCTCTTCGTTCCCGCGATCGCCGTCACGTGATTCTCGGCCTGTCAGCTGGTCTGCTGCTCGGCATGGTCACGTTTGACCTGCTTCCAGAGGTGTTCAGCATCAGCGCGGGCGAGCTGCTTGGGACGCCACTTGTTTCGATTGCACTTGTCACTGGCTTTTTGAGCCTGCACTTTGTTGAGCGCGCTTTCGGCGCCCATGAGCCGGCAGAAAGCGACTACGGACACGACCACGATCATGCGGCCGCTGGACTGCTCGGCGCCATAGCCCTCGTTATCCATGTCTTTCTCGATGGCGTCGCCATGGGCCTCGCTTTCAACCTCGATGTCGCTTTCGGCGTTGTGGTGACGGTGGCTGTGTTTGCGCACGCGTTCTCCGACGGACTCAACACTGTGTCACTGCTTCTCCATGATGACACCAACCGCAAGCGTGCGATCCAGTTGCTCGTTCTCGATGGTGTCGCTCGCGTTTCTGGCGCCTTGCTTGGCACCGTCGTCGTTCTAGACGAATCAGTCGTCGCCCTGTACCTCGCGCTGTTTGCTGGCTTCTTGATTTACCTAGCAACGTCACACATCCTGCCTGAAGCGCACGCAAAACATCCATCGCGCTCGACCATGCTCGCGACAATGGCAGGCGTCGTATTGATGTTCATCATCTCGAGCATCGGCCACAGCGCTTTGGACGGTGACGAACATGGTGATGAACATGCGGCTGCGACCACCAGGCTGAACCATGTCTGAAGGATTCACTCGCAGCACCAAACAGCGAACAATCATCATTGACTTATTGGCGCGGTTAAACCGATTCGTTAGTGCGCAAGAACTGCACGCAGCATTGCGCCAAGCGGGCAGCACCATTGGATTGTCGACGGTGTACCGAAATCTCGCCACGCTTACCAAGGCCGGAGATATCGACATCATTCTTCGTGAAGACGGCGAAGCGTTGTACCGGTCGTGCAGTCCGCAACACCATCATCACTTGCTCTGCAAAAGTTGCGGAACCACGGTTGAAATCACTGCTGAATTAGTCGAAGCCTGGTCACATGACATTGCGCACGCACATGGATTTTCAGACGTGCAACACACAGTGGAGATTGTTGGCCTCTGCCGCGCTTGTCGCAGTTAGGCCTTTCCGAAGCGCCGATTGCGCTCGCAATACGTTTCGACTGCCGACCAGAGATTCCGACGATCGAAATCTGGCCAGAGCGTTTCATCAAAAACGAGCTCCGCATAGGACGCTTGCCAGAGCAGAAAATTGCTGGTGCGCTGCTCCCCTGAGGACCGAATAAACAGGTCAACATCTGGAAGAGATGCGGCGTACATATACCGAGACAACGTGCGCTCAGAAATCTTGTCTGGATCGACTTTTCCATCGGCAACATCGCGAGCCAAAGCACTCACGGCATCCGCGATTTCTGCCTTACCACCGTAGTTGACACACATGGTGAGCGTGAGCGCGGTGTTGCGCTTGGTGAGTTCGGCAGCTTCATCAAGCTCCTGAATCACGCTCGCCCACAAACGCTTGCGCCGCCCGATCCATTGCACGCGCACGCCCAACTCATGCAGCTCATCTCGCCGTCGTCGAATCACATCGCGATTGAATCCCATCAGGAACCGCACTTCTTCAGGCGAGCGCTTCCAGTTTTCAGTCGAGAAGGCGTAGGCGCTGAGATACGGGATTCCAATCTCTAGTGCGCCATGGACGACATCAAGAAGTGAGGCTTCACCCGCCTCGTGTCCTGCCGTCCGCGGAAGACCCTGCTGCTGTGCCCAACGGCCGTTGCCATCCATGACTACTGCAACATGCTGCGGCAGTTTTTCATGACGAATTCGCGGTGCCGCCGCTCCAGAACTGTGTCGAGGCGGCTTTGGATACTTCGAAGCCATGTTAAACCTCGTCTACAGTCATCGCTGGAGCAACTTTCTGGGGCGTTCGATCCACGTGTTTTAACGAGCGCACTTCTCGCTCTAAATGCCACTGAAGGTGGGCAGCGACAATGCCACTTGCTTCTCGACGATGCTTGGCCTCGGATGCGTCAGCATGGAACCAGTCACCCGCAAGCAACGCCCCCAATAAATTCATGGTTTCTAGCGATGGTGTCGCAGAACCTGGAACCCGACAATCGCTACACAACGCGCCACCGCCGGCGACCGAGAACCAATGGTGCGGTCCGGGTTCGTCACAGCGTGCACAGGCATCAAACGACGCAGCCCAGCCAGCGATGGACATCGACCGAATCAAATATGAGTCAAGAATCAGGCCCGGTTCGTGTTCGCCGTTGGCAAGCGCGTTCAGACCTCCAAGTAACAGCAGGAATTGCTGAGTCGCAGGTTCGCGCTCTTCGGGAGTCAGCCGATCTGCAGTTTCCACCATCGCTTGGCCCGCGGTCCACTTTGCATAGTCCGTCGAGGTGCTAGCGCCGTAGGCAGCGAGTGTCTCAACCTGCGTCACCGTATCCATCGCGCGACCCTGGTGGAACTGAACGTCGACAAAGTTCAATGGCTCGAGGCGCGCACCGAATCGACTTCCCGACTTGCGCACGCCTTTGGCAACCGCACGCACTTTGCCGTGCTCGCGAGTGAGTACCGTAATGATGCGGTCAGCTTCACCCAATTTATGGGTGCGCAAGACCACTCCTTGATCACGATATGACGGCACGGGGGCATTGTTTCGCGGCTTCATGACTAATGCCATCAAATCCGCGCGGTTGTCCCCTAGATTCGTCCTCATGAACACTGGGGATACACAAATCTGGCGACGAATCTTCATTCTCGCGCTCGCGCTTTTCGCAATCTACCAATTTGGACTCCAGCTCTTGAGCTTGCTCAGTCCGTTCCTGCTGTTGCTGCTTCTCGCCTGGCTGATATCGATTGCTATGGAGCCTCCCGTGTCCTGGTTCGAGCGCAAGGGCTACCGGCGTGGCCTCGGTGCTGGCGTGGTGCTCCTCGCGACTGTTCTGTTTGGCGCGTTGTTCTCGGGCACTTTCGGCGGATTGATGTTCACTCAACTCTCGGCTGCCGTAGCGGCTGCCCCAGACGTGGTCCTCAATGTCATCACGTGGCTTAACGTCACTTTTGATCTCGGACTCGACGCAACCCAAATTCTTGCCTCCGCAAATCTCGACACCACAAGTTTGACTCCCATTGCGAGTGAACTCGCGGGCGGTTTGCTCGGCCTCATCGGCAGCGTCTTCACTGGCTTGTTCGACTTGCTCACGATTTTGGTATTCGCGTTTTACCTCAGCGCAGAGGCGCCTCGCGTGAAGCGCACGATTGCGTCGTGGCTCAAACCTGATAAGCAGCGCATCTTCATCACGGTATGGGAAATTGCTGTACACAAGACAGGCGGCTTCGTAGTTTCACGAGTTCTGCTCGCGAGCATCTCCGCCGCGGCACACACGATCGCATTCTGGGTTATCGGCGTTCCGTACTGGTTGCCCATGGGCTTGTTCGCAGGAATCACCGCGCAATTCGTTCCCACCGTGGGCACCTACATTGGAATCGCCATTCCGGCGATGTTTAGTCTGACGTCTGAGCCCATCGATGCCGTGTGGATTATTGCGTTCGCCACTCTCTACCAGCAGATCGAAAACTACGTCCTCGGTCCACGGATTAGCCGCGCTACCATGGACATGCACCCAGCCATCGCGTTGGCGAGTGTGTTCGTTGGCACTGCAATTTTCGGGGCCATCGGCGCATTGATTGGTATTCCCATCATGGCCGGAATCCTTGCGGTCGTTGATACCTACGGTCATCGACACGAGCTCATTGAAGAGCTCGACAACGGCATCACCGCCGCGGCTGATTAGAGATTTAGAAACCCAGTCGATTGAGCTGTTTGGGATCGCGCTGCCAATCTTGCGCAATCTTGACGCGAATATCGAGATAGACCGGCACGCCTAGCATTTTCTCAATGTTCTTGCGTGCGGCTTGACCTACAACTTTAAGTCGTTGGCCACCTCGGCCAATCACAATTGCTTTTTGGCTATCACGCTCAACGTACAAAAATGCATGGATGTCGAGCAGAGGCTTTTTCTCAGAACGATCTTCGCGCAACTTCATTTCTTCGACCACGACAGCGATGGAGTGCGGCAGTTCGTCGCGGACGCCGTCCAGGGCTGCTTCGCGAATCAGTTCCGCAACCATGACCTCCTCTGGCTCCTCTGAGATTTCACCAGATGGATACAAGGCAGGTCCTTGCGGAAGCATGCTGATGAGCACATCGACAATGACTTCAAGATTCTCACCATCAACAGCGCTGACGGGAACGATGTGAGTCCACTCCCAGCCATTGCGCCGCGCAAGCGTCTGCACATCAATCAGTTGTTCGGCGAGCTTCTTCTTGCCGACGAGGTCAGTCTTGGTCACAATCGCAATCTTCGGAGTGCGTTCCATGCCTGCAATGTCCTGGGCAATCAGCCGATCACCAGGTCCGACCGGCTGGTCTGCTGGGAAACACATCGCAATCACGTCGACGTCTGCCCAGGTCGTGCGGACGAGCTCGTTGAGTCGCTGTCCCAACAAAGTGCGCGGACGGTGAATACCGGGCGTATCGACAAGCACAATCTGACCGTGATCACGGTGTACCAATCCGCGGATCGCGTGACGAGTGGTCTGCGGCTTGTCCGAGGTGATCGCCACTTTAGATCCAACGAGCGCATTGGTCAGCGTGGACTTGCCCGTGTTGGGTCGACCCACAATGCACACAAAGCCTGATCGAAAATCGGTCATGAGCCGTTCCTTACTGTTGAGATGGCGAGCACCGAAAGCGATGTCGCGATAAGTCCACAGCCAATCAAGCTGAGTCCCGAAATGGATTCATGAACCACGAGCACACCGAGAACCGTGGCAACAACGGGCTCTGCAAGATTCAACGTGGCCACTGTCCCGGGCGTCAGGTGAGTGATGCCGCGACCGAAAAGCACATACGCACCGGTGGTTGCCACTAGTCCAAGCCACAGCACCAGCAGCGTGCCATCAGTTGAAACAAAAGCATGGAAATCGCTCGCCCCAATCGGCAGCAGCATCAGAGAGCCGAGCAAGAATGAAGCGGCCAAAACATCCGTTGCCGGCAGCGACGGGATGGTGATTCTGCTTCCGAGGACCGTATAGACGGCGTAAGCCGTGCCCGCACCGACAGCAGCAAGAATGCCCAGCACATTGAACTCCGCCCCACTGGTGAGACCACTCCACGTTAAGACCGTCAGACCCGCAATCGCAATGAGGGTCGAGCCCCACCAGATGCGTGACGGTCGACGACCACCTAAGGCCCACGCAAGCACACCAGCCATCAACGGACCTAATGCAAGTGAGGCAAGTGTTCCTACGGCCACACCGACAAGTCCTGTGCCAATGAAGAAGAGTGCTTGGTAAGCAGCTACGCCAGCGCCCATCACCCACACCAGTGGCTTACGCCAGAGCATCAGCAGATTCGACCAGCGGCGCGCAAACACCGAGATGGCAACGAGCCCGAGCGCGCCCACCAACAGTCGCACCGACGCAATGCTGGTTGATGACACGTCGACTCCGCTGATGATGCGAGCTGTTCCAGTCGTGCCGAAAAGTGTGGCGGAAATCAGTACCGCAATCACGGCCGTGCTCGCGGCCGAGCATCTTGTCACGCGGAAGTCACCGAAAGCACGTCGCCATTGATGGCGCATTCGATCAGCAGACCGCCAGGTTGAATAACAGCTCGAATCACGTCGGTATCGGACGAGGAGAACGATTCACCGAGCAGCACGATAGCTTCGAGAGACTTTGCGCCGCTTGCAAGTGCAGTAGCGACAGCGAGACGCGCGGCAGAAACGGATCCATCAGCGAGTGCCACTGTCGCACCGGAGTACGTCCGCCCGTCTTGGTCACGGACTGCGGCGCCCGCAGTTGCGCCGATCCGAGCACGCGCCCCGCGTGCAAGCGTGACGAGCTTCACGTCTTCAGGATTGGTGAGATCACTCATCGTCGTCCTCCGTCTCGCGAGAAACCAAAATGCTGCCGACTTTGTTGCGACGACCTGCAGCAGATTCGGCCATCAGAGTCCACCCTTCGACGGTGATTGTCGAACCTGGAATCGCAACCCGACCAAGTCGAGCTGCAAGCAAGCCAGCAATCGTGTCGATGCCTTCTTCGTCAGCATCAAGTTCAATGTGGAGAAGTTCTGCTAAGTCTTCGATGTGTAGACGCGCGGACACCCGATAAGAGTTTTCGCTCAACTCAACGATTTCCGGTGCACCAGTGTCGTATTCATCAGAAATCTCACCGACAATTTCTTCCAGAATGTCTTCAATGGTCACAAGTCCGGCTGTGCCGCCGTACTCATCAATCAAGACGGTGATGTGAGTGCGTCGATGCTGCATCTCCCTGAGCAAATCGTCAATTTGCTTCGAGTCAGGAGACATCAGAACAGGTCGCATCAGCGACTCAACCCGTTCGGTTGTCTGGGATTCACCATGCTCGAAAACTCGTTGAGCTACGTCCTTCATGTAGACCACACCGACAATGTCATCGATGTCGTCGCCCACGACTGGGATTCGCGAATACCCGCTCCGCAAACTCAACGACATTGCCTGTCGTAGCGTCTTGGTGGATTCAATCCACACCATTTCGGTTCGCGGCACCATGACTTCGCGGGCGACGGTGTCGCCTAGTTCGAACACTGAACGAATCATTCGTCGTTCATCGTCTTCAAGCACTTCATCACTCGCTTGGTCAACGAGTTCGCGAAACTCCGCCGCGGTGGCAAAAGGACCTTCTTCATAACCCTTGCCCGGGGTAATGGCGTTGCCGACCAAAATCATGAGCCGCACCACTGGCGACATCAGCCATGCAAGCCGGCGCACAATTCCCGCAGCGCTGCGACTGAGCGTTTCGGCGTGCTGTTTTCCGAGGGTCTTGGCGCCAACCCCAAAGACGATGAAGCCCACCAGGGACATGATCACTACAGCGGTGACATCGGTGGTCGCAGACCGACCGTCCGCGTTGAAGAAACGAAGCAGCAGCACGACCGAGGCGGCCCACCCGACAGAACTCAACGCTTGCAGAGCGTTGATATGCCGAGGTTTGTCTTCCAGCACCTTCACCAGAGAGCGGTAGGCCGGCTTCTCTTCGACTTCGAGTTCTTCTAGTCGCGTAATGGTCATTTTTGAGATGGCCGCTTCGATGGCGAATACCAAAGCCGTGATAAACAGCACGAGCAGGAGTGCAAGCAGAGCGCTAGGCATTGGAAACACTCCTCGTGGTCGCCAACCGATTCAGCAGATCCGCTTGGAGAGCAAACATGACTGCGTGTTCCTCAGGTTCGGCATGGTCGTGACCGAGCAAATGCAAGATTCCGTGAGTCAGCAAGAGATCAAGCTCGTCAGCAGAGCTATGACCAGCGGCGAGCGCCTGCGCGGCTGCAAACTCAGGGCACAGAACAATGTCGCCAAGCATGCCTCGCTGTGCGGTTTCATGCTCGAACGGTGCGCGAAGCTCATCCATAGGGAACGACAGCACATCGGTCGCGCCTGGCTCATCCATATGATCGATATGAAGACGTTCCATTTCTGCGAGCGTCACCGCACTCACGGTGAGCTCGGTGCGTGGATGCAGGCGCAAATCCGCCATCACAAAACGTGCCGTGGCGACCAAACGCGATTCGTTGATGTTCGCACCACTCATATTGCGAAAACGAATGTCGAAATCAGCCACGGAATGGCCTCTTTGGTGGTTCAGGTTGGACTGCGTCCCACTTTGCGTAGGCCTCCACAATCCGTCCGACCAATCGATGGCGGACCACGTCGTGGCTCGTCAGTTTGCAAAACGCGACATCATCCACATCGCCAAGAATCTCCTGGACAATGCTCAGACCGCTGCGAATACCGCCTGGCAAGTCGACCTGGGTCGTGTCACCAGTGACAACCATGGTTGATCCAAAGCCCAAGCGAGTCAAGAACATCTTCATCTGCTCTGGCGTCGTGTTCTGGGCTTCGTCCAAAATGATGAAAGCATCGTTCAACGTACGACCGCGCATGTAGGCGAGCGGAGCAACTTCGATCGTGCCACTCGTCATCAGCCGGGGAATTTTCTCTGGCTCAATCATGTCGTGCAGAGCGTCGTACAAAGGTCGCAGGTACGGATCAATCTTTTCGCTGAGCGTGCCGGGCAAGAAGCCCAGTCGCTCCCCCGCCTCAACGGCTGGACGGGTCAAGATGATGCGCGATATTTCCTTGTTCTGAAGTGCTTGCACTGCTTTTGCCACTGCAAGATACGTCTTGCCGGTACCAGCAGGTCCGATTCCAAAGACGATGGTGTTGTTGTCGATTGCGTCGACGTATTTCTTCTGATTGAGAGTCTTGGCGCGAATAGTGCGGCCTCGGCTGCTCAAGATATCGGCGGTCAGGACACCTGCAGGACTGACATTCGCTTCGTTTCGAAGCATATGAAGCGAACGCTCCGCCGCTTCGACATTAATCAGTGCGCCAGTCCGGACGATGATCAAAAGTTCTGCGAATAGTTGATCTAGCAGAGCAACGTCGTCTGTCGGCCCATCGATGGTGATTTCGTTACCGCGAACCATGATGTCGCAGCTCGGAACCGAAGCTTCAACGGCACGGAGGATTTCGTCACTCGAGCCAACGAGAGAAATCATCTGAATACTGGCCGGCACGATAATCGTGCTGGAGGTGGTCACAACGTTTGTCATATGCCTTAAAGGATAGAGGTTTTTGGCTTAGCCGGGTGGCCATTGGAGGGGGCGGCCGCCGAGAACATGCGCATGGACGTGGTTCACGGTTTGCCCGCCATGCTCGCCTGTGTTGAACACAATCCGGTGTCCCTGGCTGCTTTCGGTCTTCGCGACGTCGGCTGCAACCACCAGCAAGTGCCCAGCAAGTTCTGGTTCTGCCGACAACTCCTCAACGTTCGCAAAATGATCCTTAGGGATCACAAGAACGTGGCTTGGAGCTTCTGGATTGATATCGCGAAAAGCCAGCACCAACTCGTCCTGGTACACGACGGTTGCGGGAATATCGCCCGCAGCTATCTTGCAGAACAAACATTCGGTCATCGGTATCAAGCCCATCTCGTAGTTCGCGACATCACAATTCCGGCGGCGACAGTTCCCGCAGTTGAGGTGCGCAGGACAGTCGGTCCCAATCGAACGACCTGTGCTCCTGCGTTCGTAAACGCTTCAAGTTCTTCAGACGAAACGCCACCTTCGGGTCCGACGACCAACAGCAAGTCGCCTTGGATCGGAACTGAAATGCCGCTGAGCCTCACGTCACCATCTTCGTGAAGCACCCACGCATGTGGGGTTTCAGAAATCAATCGAACAACGTCTTTGGTGGTCGCGAGGTTCGTGATCTGTGGAGTGCGCGGACGCCGCGATTGCTTGGCAGCCTCACGAGCCGCGTTGCGCCATTTCGCTACACCCTTATCTTCTTTGTCACCTTTCCATTGGGCGACGCAGCGTTGTGCAGCCCAAGGAATGACGACGTCCACACCAACTTCGGTGAGCATTTCGACAGCGAGTTCTCCGCGATCACCTTTCGGGATTGCCTGCACGACGAGAACGCGCGGTTGTGGAGGTGGAGCCACGGTTATGGCGACAACTTCGACGAGTACCTGGTCTTTTGAAGGCACTTCAATAACAGTCCCGTGAGCAAGTCGGCCCTCGCCGTCAGCTAGCAACACTGACTCACCAACATGAATGCGCTGCACCGTGGCTGCGTGATAGCCCTCATCACCATCAAGAGTGACGTACTCGCCGGCGCTCGTGTTGATGAGACGCTCAGTGCTCACGTGAAAAAGTGATGCACCCATTAGCGACCGCCGAAAGCATCACGAAGACGGGTGAAGAGACCCGGGTTATCTTCGCCCACTTCGCCACTGGGATTTTCTTCACCGCGAAGCGCGGCCAGCTGACGGAGCAGCTCCTCTTGCTTGGAGTCCAGTTTGGTTGGGGTCACGACTTCGATATGAATATTCAAATCGCCTCGACCGCCACCGCGCAGGTGTGGGACACCTTCGCCACGGCGACGAATCACTGCGCCGCTTTGGGTGCCCGGCGCGATGACAACATCAACTGGTCCAGCAAACGTGGTCAGTGGCACAGTGACACCGAGTGCCGCAGCGGTCATAGGGACGGTGATGGTGCAGTGAAGATTGTGTCCGCGACGGTGGAAAACCGAATGTTGGCGCTCCACGATTTCGATGAACAAGTCGCCGGCTGGTCCGCCACCGAGCCCGACCTCGCCTTGGCCCGAGAGCTGAATGCGCGTACCCGTTTCGACACCAGCTGGGATTTCGAACTTGATAGTTCTGCGCGTGCGCACACGGCCATCCGATGAACATTCGTGGCAGGGGTTTTGGATGACAGTTCCGTAACCCTGGCAGGCAGCACAAGGACGTGTGGTCATCACTTGCCCCAAGAATGACTTCGTCACAGTCTGAGTTTCGCCTCGACCACGGCACATGGAACAGGTCGTTGGCTCAGTTCCAGCTGCGGTGCCAGCTCCTCGGCAGGTGGGGCACGCCACGGCCGTATCAACCGCAATCTCGCGTTCAGCGCCCTCAACTGCTTCCTGGAGATCAATCTCAATTCTGATCAACGAGTCTTGTCCGCGACGAATTCGAGAACGCGGGCCACGTTGACCGCCGCCGCCAAAGAAGGCGCCCATGAAATCACCGAAATCGAAACCTGCACCGCCGCCAAAGCCGCCGTTCTGTCCCATCGGATCTCCACCGAGATCAAACATTTGGCGCTTTTCAGGATCCGACAAGACTTCGTAGGCCGCAGTGACTTCTTTAAATTTCTCTTGAGTCGCTGGATCTGGATTGATATCGGGGTGGAGTTCGCGCGCGAGTTTGCGGTAGGCCTTCTTGATCTCGTCTGCACTCGCTTCGCGGCTGACGCCTAGGGTTTGGTAGTAATCAGTAGCCACAATTAAGCCTCAGTCACAATTCTTCCGACGTAGCGAGCAACGGCCGACACGGCCGCAATGGAGTTTGCGTAGTTCATTCGAGTAGGTCCGACGACGCCCAAGCGTGCGACTGCCTGAGTCTGCGAACCATAACCAGCCGAGACCACCGATGCCCCAAGAAGATTGTCGATCACGTTCTCTCGCCCGATCCGAATTTGAACATCGTCGTTTGCGGCTTCACCGAGAAGCTTCAACAAAACCACGTTCTCTTCAAGTGCTTCGAGAATGGGGGCGAGCGCTGGACCGTAATCAGATTCGCGGCGCAACAGCTGCGCTGCGCCTGCGACCACGATGCGCTCCTCTTGGCGCTCGATCAGAGTCTCGAGCAAGCTAGCGATGATTGCGGTGGCGTGCGGGCGGATGTCCGATTCGACGCTGGCGGCCAATTCAGCCACCTTCTGCGGAACATCAACAAACAGCACACCCTCACAGGCTCGATTGAGTTTCTGGCGTAAGTCTTCAAGCGACACCGCCCCCATCTCGGTGGGAACTTCAATCATTCGCTGTTCCACCCGGCCGGTATCTGCGATGACGACGACCATGATGCGCCGCGGAGGCATCGCGACGAGTTCGATGTGACGAACGCTCGACAATTGCAAACTCGGATACTGCACAACCGCGACTTGATGTGTGAGCTGCGCCAGAAGCTTCGTCGTCCTGAGCATGACGTCATCAAGATCAACTGCTTGATCAATAAAAGTGGAAATGGCGGACTTTTCGGCCGCACTGAGCGGCTTGACCTCTGACAAGCGATCGACGAAAAGGCGATAGCCCTTGTCCGTCGGAATTCTGCCTGCGCTCGTGTGCGGAGCAGTGATGTAACCCTCTTCTTCGAGAGCTGCCATGTCGTTGCGAATAGTCGCTGGCGAAACTCCCATGACATGACGACCGGCAATGGCTTTGGAGCCCACTGGCTCGTGGGAGGTCACAAACTCTTCAACAATCGCACGCAGCACTCGTAACTTGCGGTCATCAATCATGTTTCCTCCTTACGATTGGCACTCTCTCATGGTGAGTGCCAATTCTACGGGAGTGGCGCGGCCTCGCGACTTCACAAATGTGCGATAGTGGGAAGGTAGAAAGGAATGCCAATGTCATTCGATACCCCTCCACCGCCACCAGGCTTCAACGCCCAGCCACCCCAAGGCTCACCGAACAACGACAAGACCATGGCGCTCCTCGCGCACGGTCTCGGGATTCTCTTCGGCTTCTTCGCGCCGCTCATCATTTTGTTTGCGTCGAGCAACGCTTCGGCATACGTGCGTCGCAACGCCACCGAGGCTCTGAATTTTCAGCTCACCCTGATGATTGCGGGATTTGTTTCATTCATCCTTATCATTGTTGGAATTGGCATCGTCCTGCTCGCTCTGTTGGGCATCATCGGTATCGCCCTCCCGATTGTTGCAATGGTCCGAGTCAACGAAGGCGTTGACTTTAAATACCCAGCGATTTTGCGATTGGTGAAGTAGCTCATGTCATTCAACGCACCCCCACCACCACCACCGCCGAGTGGACCGCAGCCGATGTCGGCCGCTGATGAACAGACGTGGTCACTACTGGCGCACGTTGGGCCATTGTTGATTTCGTTCTTGTCGATTCCCGGATTTGTGTTTCCACTTGTCGTGCTTTTTGTGAAAGGCAAGAACTCCGCGCGAGTTCGCCGTGAGGCAGTGGAGTCTTTGAACTTCCAGCTCAACGTTTTGATCTACGCCATCGTGCTCGCCATCATCGGGTTCGCTGGTGGGATCGTCTCGATCCTCAATAATCCACAACAACAACTTCCGATGACCATCGTTGTCATCATCGGTGCTTTGGTGTTGCTCGCGGCAGTGTCGTTCGTTTTACCAATCGTTGCGGCAGCCCGCATCGCTGGCAACAAAGAATTCCGCTACCCGCTGATCCTGCGAATCGTGAAGTAACTCTGCTCAGAACAACAGGTCGCGGACAACCGCGTCTGCCAACAATCGGCCGCGTGGTGTCAACACCGCGCGGTCGTTACTTTTGTCGAGCAATCCATCACCAACAAGTCGATCAGTCACTTCATGATGGGGAAGCTTCGAGATTTCGATTCCTTGCGCCAGACGCAATTGCAGCATGACGGACTCTTCTCGTTGCTGCTCATCCGTCAACTTTTCGTGCGCTAACGCGGGAGAAATGTTTGCGGCCAGCGCTTTGGTCCATGCGGCCGGATGCTTGTGATTCCACCATCGCACTCCTCCGATATGGGAGTGGGCGCCAGGACCGACGCCCCACCAGTTGTCGCTCATCCAATAACGCAGGTTGTGCTGGCATTCACCGCCAGATTTTGACCAGTTTGAGACTTCGTACCATGTCATCCCCACGTTTTCGAGGAAGGCGTCGATGAGTTCATACTTGTCAGCCAGATCGTCATCATCTGGCATAGGGATTTCGCCACGCTCAATCTTTTTCGCAAGTCGAGTGCCGTCTTCCACAATCAACGCGTATGCACTCACATGATCAATCTGCTCAAAGTTCACCGAACCGAGAGTCGAGCGCAAATCCTCGATCGACTCACCTGGAGTGCCATAAATCAGATCGACATTGATGTGCTCAAAACCAGCGGCTCGAGCCATGTCAATTGCTGCCGCAACGTTCTCGGTTCTGTGTGTTCGTTCTAGCACTCGCAATACGTGCGGCACGGCACTCTGCATACCGAAAGAAATTCGCGTGAAACCTGCTGCCTTCAATGCACGAAGTTGTTCGGCCGACACTGAATCGGGATTAGCTTCAGTAGTTATCTCGCAGTCTGCGGTGAGTCCGAAGCTCGATCGGATCTCCTCCACGACCGCCACCAAATCTTGGGCTGGCAACAACGTCGGAGTTCCGCCGCCAACAAAAATCGTCGACACCTGGGGCGCATCGGATCCGAGTGCTGCAGCGGCCTGTCGAACTTCGCGGATGGCCGACGCCTGCCACGAAGAGCGGCTGACACCTTCACCGAGTTCTTCGGCCGTGTACGTGTTGAAGTCGCAGTAGCCACAGCGAGTCGCACAAAACGGGACGTGCACGTAAAAACTCAGCGGTCGCGACTTCAGGGTTGCGAGCGCCTCGGCGGCAATGACGCCATCAAACGGTTCACCCTCGGGTGGTGCTCCTGCCATACCTACTGCTCCGCCACGTCACGCTGTTGTGCCTCAACGGCGCGTCGGACCAATGGCTGCATGGCAGCACCAGACGCGATGAAGAGTAATCCGAGCAATGCCCAGCCGGGCGTGCCCCACGTAAGACACAGGGTCGTGAGCACGATTGGCGCGACCATCCCAGCAATCGTGTTTCCAAGCGACCAAATGCCTTGGTACTGCCCTTGAAGATTTTCTGGTGGCAACCCAAATCCAATGCCGAAGGACGCCGCCGCTTGTCGCAGTTCGCCCGTGACATGCAATGCGCTGCCTCCTAACAGAATGACGGTCGCGAGCCAGGGTGAATCAGTCCACGCAGTGGCCGCGTACGTGAGCATTCCAAGCGCGAGGAAGATGCCACCAGATCGAGCGACCGAAGCTGCTCCGAGTGGCGTGTCTGCACCTGCCGATAGTCGAACCTGAAACAGCACGCACGCCACGGTGTTGAGCAACAGTGCCGCCGCCACCGTCCATTGAGGTGCGGAGGTGTGCCCCACTACCCAGAGTGGCACCGCGATTTCGAGTACGTGATAGTGGAAAGAAGAGACCATATTGAGCAACATCAAGCCGACGAACCGGTAGTCGCGCATTGCTTGCGTTGCCTTTTCGCTGCGGGCGCCTGGTAACGGCGGAAAACTTGGCATGCGCGATATCGCCACGGCCGCACCAAAAGTGGTGAATGCATCGAAAATGATGAGCGCTTTGTACAAACCTGGTGAATCAATAGCGAGGGCAATACCTGCAACCATGGTGCCAAGTCCGATACCGAGATTGACGACGGAACGGATGTATGCGCGAATTCGAACACGTCCGTCAGGTCCACCAATTCGACTGATGATGACGGCGCGTGAGGAGTTCGATGCTCTTTCGAGAGTGCTGACGAGAACGGCACCGATCACGAAGCTTCGGTAGTCGCTCGCAAACGCGAGCCAGCCCATCGCGACCGCAGACAGACTCATGGTGATGACGGTCAGACTGCGCGGGCCCCAGATGTCTGCAAGCCGACCGGTCGAGAGTGCCGAAACCACGCCGAACGCAGAGGCAATGGAGAGTCCAGTGCCGAGCTGGAGTGGAGTGAGTCCAACAATCCGAGTGAAAAACAGCGCGCTGATTGTGTAAAAGAGTCCGTTACCAAAGGTGTTGATAAGCGAAGATGTCGCCAGCAACCGCTCATTTCGCTCCGCGGGTATCAGCGAAGGCAACCCCATCAGCCGAGCGAGCGAAAAAGCCACGATTACTTTTCTTTCGCCTTGTCAGGTGATTCGCCAGTCGACAATGCGGCGATGAAAGCTTCTTGAGGCACCTCGACCCGACCAACCATCTTCATGCGCTTCTTGCCTTCTTTTTGCTTCTCGAGCAACTTGCGCTTTCGGCTGATGTCACCGCCGTAGCACTTCGCGAGGACGTCTTTGCGAATCGCACGAATAGTCTCGCGAGCAATGACTCGCGCACCGATGGCCGCCTGAATCGGCACCTCGAACTGTTGCCGTGGAATGAGCTCGCGCAACTTCGAGGCCATCGCGACGCCGTAGGCGTAGGCCTTGTCTTTGTGGACGACTGCCGAGAACGCATCGACTGGATCGCCATGCAAGAGAATGTCAACCTTGACCAAGTCAGCGGCCTGTTCGCCAGTTGGTTCATAATCAAGTGACGCATAACCGCGGGTGCGAGACTTCAGCGCGTCGAAGAAGTCGAAAACAATTTCGGCCAGAGGCAACGTGTAGCGAAGTTCAACGCGCTCTTCACTGAGGTAATCCATCGCATGCATCACTCCGCGGCGCGACTGACACAGCTCCATGATGGAACCAACAAATTCGTTCGGCGTGAGGACAGTGGCGCGCACCGTCGGTTCATACACTTCACGAATTTTGCCCGAAGGGAATTCGCTTGGGTTCGTGACGATGTGTTCCGTGCCATCTTCCATGATCACTCGGTAGATGACGTTTGGTGCCGTGCTGATGAGATCGAGATTGAACTCGCGCTCAAGTCGCTCGCGAACAATTTCAAGATGCAGGAGACCCAAGAATCCGCAACGGAAACCAAATCCCAATGCGGCCGACGTCTCTGGTTCGTACACGAGTGCTGCATCGTTGAGCTTGAGCTTGTCGAGGGCATCACGCAAAGTCGGATAGTCGCTGCCATCTAGTGGATAGAGGCCTGAGAACACCATGGGCTTTGGATCGCGGTAGCCACCGAGGGATTCGGTTGCACCATGGTTGTACAGCGTGACTGTGTCACCGACGCGAGATTGGCGCACATCTTTCACGCCAGTAATCAGGTAGCCCACTTCTCCGACGCCAATAGCTTCGGTCGGCACAGGCTCCGGTGAAATGACGCCCACCTCAAGAAGCTCATGCTGTGCACCCGTCGACATCATCGAAATGCGCTCACGTGTCTTAAGCCGACCATCAACGACGCGCACGTACGTCACCACACCACGGTAGGTGTCGTACACGGAGTCAAAAATCAGTGCGCGAGCCGGCTTGTCGGCAGCGCCGACCGGCGGTGGAATCTCCCGAACTACGTGATTGAGCAGCGCTTCAACGCCTTCGCCAGTCTTGCCCGACACTCGAAGGACTTCAGAGGGGTCACAGCCGATGATGCGTGCAATTTCGGCGGCGTATTTCTCCGGCTGCGCAGCGGGTAGGTCGATTTTGTTAAGAACAGGAATGATGGTGAGGTCGTTCTCCATGGCGAGATAGAGGTTCGCAAGCGTCTGAGCCTCGATGCCCTGAGCCGCGTCCACCAGAAGCACCGCACCTTCACAGGCCGCGAGTGAGCGAGACACCTCATACGTGAAGTCGACGTGGCCGGGAGTGTCGATCAGGTTCAAGACGTAGGTCACGCCGTCATCGGCGGTGAAAGGCAAACGGACTGCCTGGCTCTTGATGGTGATGCCGCGTTCCCGCTCGATATCCATGCGATCGAGGTACTGAGCGCGCATCTGGCGGGCATCAACGACACCCGTGAGCTGCAGCATGCGGTCAGCGAGGGTCGACTTGCCATGGTCGATGTGGGCAATGATGCAGAAATTGCGAATCAACTCGGGTGGGGTGCTACCGGCGGCCGGAGCGCTCTTCGACACGATTGACTCTCAATCCTTGAAGCCCGACTTGGGCAGATGTGGTTTCGGGGGCGAAGTCTCCCACGAAATCCCGCACGGATTGGCGTCAGAGGGGTCTAAACGGCTATTCTGCGCCGTCGCCTCACCGAGGCACCTGAAGACCCAACACCAAGACAAGGTAGACCTGTGGCAAACATCAAGTCTCAGATCAAGCGCAACAAG
>JAFMIT010000100.1 GCA_017853815.1 Actinomycetota bacterium | reverse complement strand
CTCGACAACCGCCCCTTGCGTTTTGAGGAGTTTGTAGAGAGAACCGGCCAAACGGTCTATCTGTCGGCAACGCCTGGCAAATATGAGTTGGGCAGGGTCAACGATGATGTGGTCGAACAGGTGATTCGCCCAACAGGGCTCGTGGACCCAGAAATCGTCATCAAACCCACGAAGGGTCAAATCGATGATCTGCTTCATGAAATCTCGTTGCGAACCGCACGAGACGAGCGAGTGCTCGTCACCACGCTTACCAAAAAGATGTCAGAAGATCTAACCGACTATCTGCTCGAACAAGGGGTCCGTGTCCGCTATCTCCACAGTGAAGTTGACACCCTTCGCCGCATCGAACTCCTCAGAGAGTTGCGACTCGGCGAGTACGACGTTCTCGTTGGCATCAATTTGTTGCGCGAAGGATTGGACCTGCCCGAGGTTTCACTGGTCTCAATTCTTGATGCTGACAAAGCTGGCTTTCTTCGGTCAGGGACGTCCCTCATCCAGACAATCGGTCGTGCCGCACGCAATGTGTCTGGTCAAGTTCATATGTACGCCGACAGCATTACCCCAGCGATGGAACACGCCATTGGCGAGACAAATCGGCGGCGTGCCAAACAGGTGGCATACAACACTGCACACGGGATCGACCCGACTCCGTTGCGCAAGAAAATTGCAGACATCACCGAAGTTTTGGCCAGAGACTCGGCAGAAACAGCGGCAGTGCTGGCTCAGAGCGAGAATCTCCGACAATCGCTTCCCAAGGGAGCGTCGCGGGCGTTGGAGGACTTGGTGCAACTCATCGAAGAACTCAGCGCCAGCATGAAGGAAGCGGCAGCTTCTTTACAATTCGAGGTGGCAGCCCGGTACCGCGACGAAATCAATGACCTCCGGAGAGAATTGAAAGCAATGAAAGAAGCTGAGCACTAAAGTGCCCCTCAACTCTCAACTATTGGCGGATTAGTGGTTATTCCTACCTGGCTCGTGCTGCTCACTGTGGTGGGATTTCTCGCAGTGCTTGTGCTGGATTTCGTCATTGTGGATAGGCGCCCTCACGCGTTCAGCACCAAAGATGCGACTCGCTGGGTACTGGTCTACATCGGTTTGGCCGTTGCTTTCGGGTTGTTGATTCTCAGCCAATTCGGATCTGAGGCTGCAGGACAATTCTTCGCTGCGTACCTCACTGAGTATTCCCTCAGCGTTGATAACCTCTTCGTGTTTCTCGTCATTATGACGTCGTTTGCAGTGCCCTCGGTTTTGCAGCACCGAGTGCTCCTGGTTGGTGTACTGCTGGCTCTCGTTTTACGCGGCGTATTGATTGTCATTGGCGTTTCGGCAATTGCACGTTTTGAACCTCTCTTTCTGCTGTTTGGACTCTTCTTACTCTGGACTGCATGGAAGGTCGCCTTTACGGATTCCTCCGAAGAACCCGATGTCCAAAACAATGGCCTTGTCAGATTTGTTTCACGGTTTATGCCGACGCATAACGAATATGTTGGAACCCGTCTCACCACCCGCATCGATGGCGTGAAATATCTGACGCCCATGGCACTGGTCATGGTTGCAATCGGCGGCACTGACATCATGTTTGCGCTAGACAGTATTCCTGCAGTGCTTGGCCTCACGACCGACCTGTTCATCGTAATCACATCTAATGCCTTTGCGCTCATGGGTCTGCGCCAGTTGTACTTCTTGCTCAACGGACTGATTTCTCGGCTGGTTCACCTGGCCCGCGGTCTCGCCATCATTTTGGCGTTCATTGGAGTGAAACTTTCGATGATGGGCATTGAAGCGGCATTTGGGCTGCCATTGCCCCATATCGATACGTTCACGTCCTTGTCGGTCATCGTTTTAGTCCTAGCGACGACCACCGTGACATCACTGGCGGTGACGCGTCACGACGGCGCGGCCGAAGGCGCGGATTCAGACTCGGCTGACTAGGCTCGCCCCGCCCCTAAGGAGTGGATGTGGAAGAGCGGTTGATTGTTCGCGGAGCCCGTGAGCACAATCTGAAAGACGTCTCGATTGACCTCCCACGCAATGCGTTGGTCGTATTTACGGGGCTCAGCGGCTCTGGCAAGTCCAGCCTGGCGTTTGACACAATTTTCGCCGAAGGTCAGCGCCGATACGTTGAATCTCTCTCAGCCTACGCACGTCAATTCCTCGGTCAGATGGATAAGCCGGATGTTGACTTCATCGAGGGCCTATCGCCTGCGGTCAGCATCGACCAAAAGTCCACGTCCCGAAACCCTCGCTCGACCGTTGGCACGATCACCGAGGTGTATGACTATCTGCGACTTTTGTTCGCCCGCATTGGACAACCACATTGCCCAGAGTGCGGCAAAGAGATTTCTCGGCAGACGCCTCAACAAATAGTTGACCAAATCCTTGCGCTGCCAGAAGGTGAACGTTTTCAGGTGCTCGCTCCTGTCATCCGCGAGCGCAAAGGGGAGTACGCCGATCTCTTCCGGGTCCTCAATGCACAAGGCTTCACGCGAGTTCGGGTAGACGGGGTCGTCCATCAACTGTCAGAGCCTCCGACGCTGAAGAAGCAAGAGAAGCACTCGATTGACGTCGTCGTTGATCGTCTGCAGGTCAAGGCGTCAGCGAGACAGCGCATCACAGATTCGGTCGAAAGCGCTCTTCAGATTGCCGACGGGGTAGTTGTTCTCGAATTCGTTGATCGAGCGGACGGCGAAGATAAGGAGCTGCTCTTCTCTGAGCATCTGGCGTGTGTAGACGATGGCTTGTCGTTTGAAGTTCTTGAACCACGATCCTTCTCGTTTAACTCTCCGTTCGGAGCTTGCCCTGACTGTTCAGGTTTAGGCACTCAGATGGAGGTAGACCCTGAGCTTGTTGTGCCCGATGGTGAATTGAGCATCCTCGAAGAAGCAATTGCGCCATGGGCTGGCGGCCACATGAGTACGTACTATCTTCGAATTCTTGAGGCGCTCGCGGCGGAACTTGAATTTTCGCTGAAGACTCCGTGGCACAAGCTCCCAGCGAAGGTCAAGAAGGCAGTCCTGTACGGCCACGACCATGAGGTGCACGTCAAGTACAAGAACCGGTATGGACGAACTCGTTCCTACGACACTGGATTCGAAGGGGTTATCCCATTCATCCAAAGACGACATTCTGAAGCTGAAACCGACACTGGTCGGGAGCGCTTCGAAGGGTACATGCGCGAAATTCCGTGCCCGTCGTGCGAAGGCAAGCGCTTGAAGCCAGTTGTGCTGGCCGTCACGATTAACGACAAGAGCATTGCCGATGTGGCATCGCTGCCTATTGGTGAGTGCGCAAAGTTTCTTGGCTCAATGAAACTCAAAGCACGTGACAAGCAAATTGCCGAACGGGTTCTTAAAGAAGTCAACGAACGTTTGCGCTTCTTGGTCGACGTCGGACTGGATTACCTCAGTCTGGAACGTCCCGCGGCGACGCTTGCTGGCGGTGAGGCTCAACGCATTCGACTCGCGACTCAAATTGGATCAGGGCTCGTTGGCGTGCTCTACGTGCTTGATGAACCCAGTATCGGCCTTCATCAGCGCGATAACCATCGACTTATCGAAACGCTTGTGCGGCTTCGCGATATGGGCAACACCCTGATTGTGGTTGAGCATGACGAAGACACCATTAGAACCGCCGACTGGATTGTTGATATTGGTCCTGGCGCTGGTGAGCATGGCGGTGAAGTGGTGGTCAGCGGTCCGTACAAAGACCTGATTGCTTCGAAGCGCTCGCTCACAGGCGATTACATGAGCGGACGTCGAAAGATCGACATCCCTACGCTCCGACGGCCGACCGATAGCAGCAAAGTTCTGCGAGTCGAAGGTGCGGCCGAGAACAATCTGAAGAACGTCACGGTTGACTTCCCCTTGGGCACTTTTGTGGCGGTGACGGGCGTCAGTGGCAGCGGCAAGTCCACGCTCGTTAACGACATTTTGTACACATCGCTGGCGCGTGAACTCAACGGTTCACGGGAAGTGCCTGGGAAACACAAGCGAGTTCGCGGCATCGAGCATCTCGACAAAGTGGTTCACGTGGACCAGTCCCCAATCGGCAGAACTCCGCGTTCAAACC
This sequence comes from Actinomycetota bacterium, assembly GCA_017853815.1. Taxonomy (GTDB): domain Bacteria; phylum Actinomycetota; class Actinomycetes; order S36-B12; family UBA5976; genus JAFMIT01. The sequence goes on along the minus strand of JAFMIT010000100.1, from coordinate 1,773 downwards.
CTGCTACTTACACGGGCGTGTTTGATCACGTGCGCAAGCTGTTCGCTCAGACGACTGAAGCAAAGATTCGTGGTTACCAGCAAGGACGATTCTCGTTCAACGTAAAAGGTGGTCGCTGCGAGGCTTGCACGGGTGATGGCACGATCCGTATTGAGATGAACTTCTTGCCAGACGTCTACGTGCCTTGCGAGGTATGCAACGGAGCGCGCTATAACCGCGAAACTCTTGAGGTCCATTACAAAGGCAAGACCATTTCAGATGTCTTGAACATGCCGATTGAAGAAGGTTTGGAATTCTTCGGCGCCATCCCGCCGATTGCTCGTCACCTCCAGACTTTGGTTGATGTCGGACTCGGATATGTCCGCCTCGGCCAGTCGGCACCGACGTTGTCCGGCGGTGAAGCTCAGCGCGTCAAGCTAGCCAGTGAACTGCAGAAGCGATCAACGGGTAGAACTGTCTATGTTCTCGATGAGCCAACTACCGGCTTGCACTTCGAAGATATTCGAAAGCTTCTGATTGTGTTGCAGACCTTGGTGGATAAGGGAAACACTGTGATTGTTATCGAGCACAATCTCGATGTCGTCAAGTGCGCAGACTGGGTGATCGATATGGGTCCTGAGGGCGGATATCGTGGCGGAACAGTTGTCACGACGGGAACCCCTGAACAAGTGGCCAAGGTCAAGGCCAGCCACACCGGTCAATACCTGGCACCACTCTTGAAGTAGCCATGGCTGATCTTTCTCAGTGGCGACCCAAAACCAGCGACATTCCCACGTCGCCTGGGGTGTATCGCTATTGGGACGAGCATGAGCGGGTCATTTATGTCGGCAAAGCGAAGAATCTGCGCAATCGCTTAACGTCCTACTTCACGGATCCTGCTTCGCTGCATGAGCGGACTCAAACCATGCTTGCCACAGCCGTAAGAGTCGACTGGGTGACCGTTGCTTCTGAAGTAGAAGCGCTCCAGCTAGAACACACCTGGATCAAAGAGTTCGATCCTAGATTTAACGTTCGATTCAGAGATGACAAGTCCTATCCGTGGCTCGCGGTGACGTGGAATGACGCATTTCCTCGAGTATTTGTTGTGCGCGGCGAACGTCGCCGCGGCATCAAATATTTCGGGCCGTATGTTCAAGCTTGGGTTATTCGGGACACCATTGATCGGCTTTTGCGCGTGTACCCGGTGCGCACGTGCTCCGAAACAGTATTCAAGCGCGCCAAGGCCAGCGGTAGACCGTGTCTCCTGGGATACATTGATAAGTGCTCGGCACCGTGTGTAGGTCGAGTCGATGCTGAACAGCATCGCGAATTGGTCCAGGGATTTGTCTCTCTCATTGAAGGCGATACCAAGACTGTCTTGAGGCGGCTTCACGCAGAAATGAGCGAGGCAAGCGAAGCCCTGGAATTTGAGAAGGCAGCGAGACTGCGAGACGACATCTCTGCAGTGGAGTCGGTGGCCCAAAAGTCTTCTGTCGTGTTGTCAGCTGACGCTGACGCCGATGTCATCGCCATCGTTGACGATGAGCTGGCAGCTGGAATTCGAGTCTTTCACGTTCGCCAGGGGCGCATCCGCGGTGAACGTGGTTTCGTGACAGACAAGCAAGATTCTGGCTCAGCATCGGACATCATGCTTCGCGTCTTGCAACAGCTTTACGCAGAAGACGGCGGTGAGGTTCCTCCACGAGAAGTCTTAGTGAGTGTTGAGCCCTCTGACATATCGATCGCACAGGAATGGCTCACGACTCGTCGAGGGTCGAATGTTGATATCAGGGT
>JAFMIT010000099.1 GCA_017853815.1 Actinomycetota bacterium | reverse complement strand
GGCAATTCGGCCGAGAAGTCTTCAAGCGCTTGCGCCTGAGCCACCTCGTGGATGTCTGCTTCAGGAGGTAGCACACGCACGACGGACTGAATGCCGAAGTCAGTCATTTCTTGTAGAGCTGGACCTGACGATGCAGAGACGACTCTGCTTCGCAGAACAATCTCTGTGTCCACAGCTCGCTGCACCCGCCGAAGAATCGAAGAAACATCAACGTGTGCAGCTATTTCAATGATGCCAACAACCGTAGATCGCAATGATGCATCGGCTTCAGCCAAACGCCATGCCGCTAAATCCCAACCCAGAAGCGGCGAGTTCTGTGGTGGGCGGTTCATCTCAATCTATCTGCGCCATGATGTCGTCGGAGACATCAAAGTTCGCGTACACGTTCTGAACGTCATCGCTGTCTTCAAGCGCTTCAATCAATTTGAAAATCTTCTTCGCGCCTTCAAGATCAAGTGGAACCGTCACCGCTGGCATAAACGAAGAGTCTGCTGAGTCGTACTCGATGCCCGCCGCCTGCAGTGCATTGCGGACGGGGATCAAGTCGACCGCCTCAGAGACGATTTCAAAAACTTCGCCAAGGTCGTTAACTTCTTCGGCACCTGCTTCAAGCACAGCGTCCAACAGTGCGTCTTCGGTCAAATCTGCCTTGGGCACAATCACGACGCCCTTTCGAGCAAAGAGGTATGAGACCGAACCAGGGTCTGCCATATTGCCATTGTTCTTACCCATCGCCGTACGGACTTCGCCAGCAGCTCGATTGCGATTGTCCGTCAAGCACTCAATGAGGACAGCGACACCGTTGGGGCCGTAACCCTCGTACATGATGGTTTGCCAATCAGCGCCACCAGCTTCGACACCTGAACCACGCTTCAGGGCGCGTTCGATGTTGTCATTAGGAACGGAAGCCTTGCGCGCCTTCTGAATGGCGTCGTAAAGAGTGGGGTTGCCGGCTGGATCGGCGCCGCCGGTGCGAGCCGAAACTTCGATGTTCTTTACAAGCTTCGCAAACATCTTGCCGCGCTTGGCGTCGATGGCAGCCTTCTTGTGCTTGGTAGTTGCCCATTTGGAATGACCCGACATCGGGGATCAACCTCTCCTCCGCGCTAAGCGCGTTCCTTAACTAACTGTGCAAAGTATGAATGAACTCGGTGGTCAGACGTAAGTTCTGGATGGAAAGACGTCGCCATGACGCCATTTTGCGCCACCGCCACCACGGCCCCGGCATTGGGTCCAGACTCGACCCGAGCCAGAACCTCAACGTCAGAGCCACATTCTTCGACCCAGGGGGCACGAATGAAGACCGCCGTCAATTCGCGGTCGCCGGAGATTTTCGGTGCGTGAAGAACGGCTTCGAATGAGTCAACCTGGCGCCCGAACGCATTGCGACGAACACTCACGTCGAGACCGCCGAACGAAACTTGACCAGAGCGTGGATCCAAAATGGTGTCTGCCAGCATGATCATGCCTGCACACGAGCCATAGGCAGGCATCCCAGCTTCAATGCGTTCTCTGATTGGTTCGAGCACGTCGAAGGCAACCGCCAATTTTGAGATGGCAGTCGATTCTCCACCGGGGACCACGAGCGCATCGACGCGAGCAAGATCTGCTGGCGTCCTGACCATCAGGGTTTGCTCGCCGATTACGGTGAGCGCATGAATGTGCTCACGGAAATCACCTTGGAGCGCAAGCACCCCAATTGTGGGAGCCATTACCAGCCGCGCTCTGCCAAACGATGAGGAACAGGGATGTCAGCAACGTTAATGCCGACCATTGCTTGGCCGAGTCCGCGAGAGACTTTGGCGAGGGTGTCAGGATCATCAAAGGCTGTCGTTGCTTTGACAATCGCTGCAGCGCGAGCCGATGCGGCAGCCGCTGGTGCAGGTTGACCAGGTGCAATGTTGAAGATACCTGAGCCAACGAAAACACCGTCTGCGCCTAATTGCATCATCATCGCGGCATCTGCTGGCGTAGCAATGCCACCTGCAGTGAAAAGCACGACCGGAAGCTTGCCGGCTGCAGCTACCTCGCGAACAAGTTCGTACGGCGCCTGCAGTTCTTTTGCGGCGACGTAGAGCTCGTCTTCACGCATCGAAGACAAGCGACGAATTTCGGCGCCAATCTTGCGCATGTGGGTGGTGGCGTTCGAGACATCGCCCGTGCCAGCTTCACCTTTCGAGCGAATCATCGCGGCACCTTCGTTGATGCGGCGGAGAGCTTCACCAAGATTGGTTGCACCACAGACGAAAGGAACCGTGAAGGACCACTTGTCGATGTGGTTTTCGTAGTCGGCTGGAGTGAGAACTTCAGACTCGTCGATGTAGTCGATTCCGAGTGTCTGCAGAATTTGAGCCTCAACAAAATGGCCGATACGTGCTTTGGCCATCACAGGAATAGATACCGCGCTGATGATCTTGTCGATCATGTCTGGATCTGACATGCGAGCGACACCGCCCTGTGCGCGAATATCAGCTGGCACACGCTCAAGTGCCATGACGGCTACAGCGCCAGCATCTTCAGCAATCTTGGCCTGCTCAGCATCGACGACATCCATGATGACGCCACCTTTGAGCATTTCTGCCATGCCGCGCTTCACGCGAGACGTACCGACTACCGGGTTGTTGACTTCGTTAGACACTTTTTTAGCCTCAAACTAGGGATTCATAAGAAACGGGTGCTAATGCTACGGGGATTGTCAGGAACTGGCGCTCGCGGAGGCGCTCTGTGGACTGGCCTCGGCTTCTGTGTCTTGAAACACAATGTCATCGCGTTCAGTCTTGATCAGCCACCAAACGTGACCGGGCTGAATCGCAATTTCTGAACCGTCTTCCCTAAACCAGCGCGGCAAGTCGTACACCGTCGGGCGCTTCCAGGTGGCTTCGATGCGCATACCGTTCGTGAGCACCCACCCGCTTCCTTCACCAACCGTTTGTGGGTATGGCGTCACCGTGCCGCTGTGGAATTTGATTGGGTTGTCTTGGAGCACCGTCTGCATCACAAACACAGTCGTAGTCGTGGCCCGCTCGAGCGTCGCAGCGCAACAACGCATGCTCTCGAGTGGTGAGTCGTAAACCTTGATGAGCCACTGCTTGAGTGCTGGGTCCCACGTGAACGTCTTTTCGGCCGCGGCCCACTGCAATGTCATCGAGTGAGTGACAAGCCCCGACGAGCCTTCGGAGCCAAACTTCCATGACGTCGCGCTCATCAGTCGAGCGGCTTCCTTGTCCTTGATTCGAGACAACAGCGCGGAGGTGTTAGCAATTAAGTTGTGTGGAGCGTCTTGGGTGTCTACGCGAAAGAAACCAAATTGACCCTGAGGCGCACCAACGAGTTGTAGGTGACCCTCGTCGAGCATCGGCCGGAGTTTGGTGGTTGCACCTGAATACGCAAAACCTGGCGTTCCAAAAGCTGGCACGAGATCCAAGTCGGTGATGCGCGCGCTTCGGACCGGACCTACTTCGATGGGATCGTCTGATTGAAAAACTGCCATCAACCGAGTGAGCCCACCTTCCACAGGTTCGACCAGAATCACATCGGCACTGTTGAGTCCACGTTGAGGCCGCGCACCAGCCACGTCATCAATCTTGACGATCAACACAGAATTCCCAGCGTGCGAGCAGGCACCTGTCAGCGGAGATATCCAACATGTCACCTCAGTGGGTGATTCAGATGCAGACGTCGGGCTGACAGACGGGACTGCCGACTGCGCGGCACAGCTCGTCAACAAAAGTGCCGCTACAGCGACTAGGGGCATTCGCATTTACAAAATCTCCAAACCGGCTGGAACGGTGTCATCGACATCAATTGCAGACGGCAGTTCTGTGTGCCCCGCTAACCGAAAGTACCTAACAATCTTACGTTTGTGCAGCAATTGCGCTGCACCGACAGCGTCGTTATGGAATCTGCGGGCCAACTCAACTCGACGACACGCATGCGCCAAATCTCGAAGGACAGGTTCGGTGTCTGGCGAGAGCGAAATCAATTCACGGACATCTTCGGCATCCTCAAACACGACGCAGAGTGCACGTGTGAGCTCGCTCTCCGCGGCCATGTACTGCAGAAGTGACAGTTCGGCGGCAGAGCTCACTGCAGTGATTTCATTCATCAAGATATTTGCACTGACGGGATCGAGGGCCTTTGTCGTGAGCAATTTCGCCACCGAACTCGTCCGCCATGCCAACTGAAGCCGAAGCGAGGTCAGTGCCTGGTCACGTCGGATGTGCACTCGATCTAGTCGACCTGCAATGGCGCTGAGCTTCCACAGCATCAGTGCCAAACCGATGAAGCTAATCAACAGCCGTGTCGTCGTCATGGCTGCTCCGGCGCTAGTCTGCCAACGATCTGGCTGCGCAAGTCTTCTTGAACAGGTCCAGAAAGAGCGATTACGGTCTCGTACACATCAATGATTGATGTCGCTACCCGACTCCAATCAAAAAGTTGAACGCGCTCAAAAGCCCGCTCAACTAACTCTTCGCGCAACGATGGAGTGCTGAGCACCTCCCGAAGCGCTCGCGCCAAGTCAGCCGAATCTTCGTTGGCAAACGTCACGCCAGCCGTGCCAAAGTCGAGCACCCGCAAGAAAGCTGGCAAATCAGATGAAATCACTGGAGTGTGTGCGGCCATGGCTTCAAGCAGGACGATGCCGAAAGACTCGCCGCCAGTGTTCGGCGCTACGTAGACGCCTGATCCCCGCAGCATTTCTGCTTTACCCTGGTCAGACACACGACCCAGAAAGCGGATGCGATCTCGAAGATCTGGTCGCATAGTTTCGAGAACAGCCTCGCTGTCCCCCGGTCCGGCTACCACAATGCGTACGTCTGGCAACTCATCAGCAATGAGCTCGAATGCTTCGAGCAAAACCTTGAAACCTTTACGTGGTTCTTCAAACCGTCCAAGGAAGGCAATCAAACGTTCGTCACGAACGCCATCAAGAGGTACCGCGGATTCAAAATTCTTTATGTGGATGCCATTAGGAATGAGCACTGCGTCGCCGCCAACATGTTGCACCACCGTGTTTCGTGCAAGCTCGCTAACAGCGATACGAGCCGTAATTTTCTCGAGTACTGACTGCGCGATTCCGTAGCCTGCGGCCATGATGCGCGAACGATCCATGGAACTGTGGAAAGTGCCGACGATGGGACCAGTTCCCGCCCAACATGCCAAGGCGGACAAGCTAGGACTCAATGGCTCGTGGACGTGCATGACGTCGAGTTGTTGCTCCTGAATCCAACGGCGCACACGACGAGTCGCTTTGAAGCCAAACGCGATTCGCGCCACTGAGCCGTTATAAGAAATGGCGGTCGGCTCTCCGCCGTCTGTGACCCACTGAGGGAGAAGTTCAGGCTGAGACGCAGGCGTCAACACATTGACGTAGTGGCCACGCTGCATCAGCTCAAGCGCTAAATCTTGAATATGCGCCTGGACACCTCCAGGAACACTCCAGTCGTACGGGCAAACAATTCCGATACGCATTACTTTTTCACTCCCCATTCACTGGGGTGATCTAGCCACACAGGCTGCAACATATGCCACGCCTCTGGATGAGCACTCAGGATTTCTTCAAACGCCCGAGCCAAAGCCTCATAGCCTTGCCGTTCATTCAGGCCAGAGAAATCAATCTCAGGCAAGATGCGCATCACCGTCACATCGCCTTCGTAAAACACCGCAGCAGGCAACAAGGCCGCACCGGTAGCACGCGCCAAGCGGACCGCTCCAAGCGGCAAGCGCACTGGGTATCCGAACATGTCAACCTTGGCACCTCGGCCCTTGAGATCTCTGTCGCTTGCGAGCCCGACGAGGCCACCGGCCATCAACCGCTCAGTCAAAATCTCGGTAGGCGGCCGATCACTCCCCACATGAGGAACGATGTTGAAGTTAAAGCGCTCTCGCGATTTCGTG
>JAFMIT010000098.1 GCA_017853815.1 Actinomycetota bacterium | reverse complement strand
TTCTGTTGCGACGTTCGTAGGAACTTGCGCATAAGAATCGAACTCCATTGAGTAGTTAGCTCGACCTTGCGTTCTACTTCGCAAATCTCCGACATAGCCGAACATTTCCGAAAGTGGAACTAACGCTTTGACGACGCGAGCGCCAGCTCTCTCATCCATGGCCTGAATTTGGCCACGGCGAGAGTTAAGGTCGCCGATCACGTCGCCCATGAACTCCTCTGGAGTGGTGACCTCGACGGCCATCATTGGTTCCAGAAGGACTGGGTTCGCACGCTTTGCAGCTTCCTTGAAAGCCATAGAGCCTGCGATCTTGAACGCCAACTCAGACGAGTCCACATCGTGGTAAGCACCGTCTTGCAGCGTAACTTTGACATCAACCAATGGGTATCCGGCCAAGATGCCGTACTCCATTGCGTCGCGGCAACCAGCATCAACCGACGGAATGTATTCACGTGGGATGCGGCCACCGGTAACGGCGTTGACGAATTCGTAACCACCCTCGCCACCAGCAGCAGCGCCGGTTGGCTCCATGTCGATGATGACGCGACCGAATTGACCGGTACCACCCGACTGCTTCTTGTGGGTGTACTCGACTTTTTCGACCTTCTTGGTGATGGTCTCGCGGTAAGCAACCTGAGGCTTACCAACGTTTGCTTCAACCTTGAATTCGCGGCGCATGCGGTCGACGAGGATTTCGAGGTGAAGTTCGCCCATACCAGCGATGATGGTCTGACCGGTTTCTTCATCGGTGAATACCTTGAAGGTTGGGTCTTCATCAGCGAGGCGCTGAATTGCAACGCCGAGTTTTTCCTGGTCGCCCTTGGTCTTAGGTTCAATAGCAACCTGGATAACTGGATCTGGGAAGTTCATTGATTCCAGAGTGATGGCATTCGATGGATCGCACAAGGTTTCACCAGTGGTGGTGTCCTTGAGACCCATGACAGCGATGATGTCGCCGGCGCCGACCTTCTGGATTTCTTCACGCTTGTTCGCGTGCATTCGGTAGATCTTGCCGATGCGCTCTTTGCGATCCTTGGTGGAGTTAAGAACCTGCATACCTGCTTCAAGAACACCCGAGTAAATACGGACGTAGGTGAGCTTGCCGAGGTGTGGATCAGCCGCAATCTTGAATGCGAGTGCAGACAGTGGTTCGCTGTCGCTTGGCTGGCGTGAAAGTTCAACATCTTCGCTGCCTGGCTTGAAGCCCTTGATCGCGTCAATGTCGAGAGGTGATGGAAGGTACGCGACCACTGCGTCGAGCATTGGCTGAACGCCCTTGTTCTTGAAGGCAGAGCCGGTCAGAACTGGGGTGATCTTGTCAGCGAGGGTTGCACGACGGATTGCTGCGTGAATGTCAGCAACAGTGAAAGATTCCTCAAGGAACATTTCTGCGAAAGCATCGTCAGCATCTGCGATGGTTTCGAGCAACATCTGGTGGTACTCGTCAGCCTGATCCTTGAGGTCAGCTGGAATCTCTTCGATGTTGTAGTCCTCGCCCTTCTTGGTGTCTTCTGGCCAGACCAACGCGCGCATTTCGACGAGGTCGATAACGCCGCGGAAGCCACCTTCGGAACCGATGGGAAGCTGAAGAACTGCTGCGGTTGCGCCCAAGCGAGTGCGGATGGTGTCGACACACATGAAGAAGTCAGCACCAGTGCGGTCAAGCTTGTTGACGAAACAGATACGTGGAACGTTGTAACGGTCAGCCTGGCGCCACACAGTCTCAGACTGTGGCTCAACACCAGCCACGCCATCGAACACAGCAACTGCGCCGTCGAGAACGCGCAATGAGCGCTCTACCTCGACGGTGAAGTCAACGTGACCTGGGGTGTCAATGATGTTGATGGTGTGGCCATCCCACTGGCAAGTGGTAGCAGCAGAGGTAATGGTGATACCGCGTTCCTGCTCCTGCTCCATCCAGTCCATGGTGGCAGCGCCTTCATGGACTTCACCGATCTTGTAGGTGATGCCGGTGTAAAACAGAATGCGCTCAGTCGTGGTGGTCTTACCCGCGTCGATGTGCGCCATGATCCCGATATTGCGGGTCTTGGCGAGGTCGGCTGACACTTCTTTAGCTCCGTTACGTGTAGGTGGACTGAAAAACTTGTGGGATTACCAGCGGTAATGTGCGAAGGCCTTGTTGCTTTCGGCCATCTTGTGGGTGTCTTCGCGCTTCTTCACAGCTGCGCCAAGACCGTTTGATGCATCGAGGATTTCGTTCATCAAACGCTCGGTCATGGTCTTCTCACGACGTGCGCGGCTGTAGTTGATCAGCCAGCGAAGTGCGAGAGTGGTTGCGCGGCCAGCCTTAACTTCGACTGGAACCTGGTAGGTAGCACCACCGACGCGACGGCTGCGGACCTCGAGAGTTGGCTTGACGTTGTCGAGTGCCTTCTTCAACGTAAGAACTGGATCGATACCGGTCTTTTCGCGGCAGCCTTCAAGAGCGCTGTAGACGATTGCTTCTGCGGTTGACTTCTTGCCATCAAGCAAAACCTTGTTGACCAATTGGGTCACCAAAGTTGAACCGTAGACAGGATCAACGACGAGGGGACGCTTTGGAGCTGGACCCTTACGTGGCATTAGCTCTTCTCCTTCTTAGCGCCGTAACGGCTGCGTGCTTGCTTGCGCTTCTTGACACCCTGGGTATCGAGTGAGCCGCGAACGATCTTGTAGCGGACACCTGGAAGGTCCTTCACACGACCACCGCGCACGAGCACAATGCTGTGTTCCTGCAAGTTGTGACCTTCGCCTGGGATGTATGCAGTTACTTCAATACCTGAAGTAAGGCGCACACGTGCGACCTTGCGAAGAGCCGAGTTCGGCTTCTTAGGGGTGGTGGTGTACACGCGAGTGCACACGCCACGGCGCTGAGGTGAACCCTTAAGTGCAGGGGTCTTGTTCTTAGCGACCTTGTCCTCGCGGCCTTTGCGGACCAGCTGGTTGATCGTTGGCACTCACGAACTCCATGTGTCTCAGGCGGTGATCTTTCGATCCCCACCATTGGGTGGTTTATTGCTCGTCGCCCCGACCCACGCACTCGGGTGTGTCGCACTCTCTACAGAGAATTGCGCCAACCTTTTTGCGAGGGTGGTGCTTGCCGGAGACGTCTGCAATTGGGCAGGCGCACGGCAAGACCCGGGCGAGCCGGGCACGGCGCGCGAATTTAATGCAAAGAGGCTGCAGAAACCAAATCGACCGCAGAAAGGAGACCGGCTCAGAAGCAGGAAGGGCCGCGGAGCGGCTTGCCGGTGGCAGGAGATTAAGCAAATCTGTGCACAACTCCCCCGCGACACGCCGTAAAACGAGGCTTTCGGGTCGGTTTCGCCCGAAGCGTCGTCGCAAATGTGCAGTTTTCTGCCCAACAATGACGAAGCAGTCGGTTTCGACTTGTAATGAAGGTCACTCGACTGGGACTATCTGAATAGGAGGAATCATGGAGATCAATCGCACGGGGGTCGCTATCGGACTTGGCGTCTGCGCCCTCGTGTTCGCCGTGAGTGCACAGGCTGCCAATCGCGCCGCTGAACTACCTCCCACGTTGTCGGCGGCACCTAGCAACACTCCATCAACTGTCTCCTCTGCGGACAGCTCCACCGCAGGGGCCAAGCCAAATCCTTCTACTGGGAGTGACGTCGTGATCGAGTATCCAACACCTGAGCCTGGCGCCACCTCCGATTTCGAAAGCGAAATGAACGCACAGGTGCAGCGCACTCGGACCTTCGCCGACACGTTGATCGGCATGAATATTGATGAGGTCGAGACACTCGCAGCTTCTAAGGGTTTCATCACTCGCATTGTTGAACGCGATGGCGAGAGCTTCATCGTGACGATGGATTACCGAACGAACCGTGTGAATCTCACCGTCGAGAAAGACATTGTTACTAAAGTCTTCATCGGCTAAGAAGAAGTGTCAGTGCTGCGCCTTAGTTTCGCGGCATGCCAGACCTCGTACCGCGCTGCCCGGTGTGCCGCAGCTTTTCAGTTGAACTTAAGTGGAATTTCGCCCAGCCTTATTACGTATGCAAAACCTGCGGACTCAGCTTTAACTGGAAATAGCGCTGCACACTTAGCGCATGGAATGGACCTTTTCGAGCGCAGTGTGGCTCTGGAAGAGTGATGCTGGTTGGCACTTCGTAACTTTGCCATTCGATGTGGCGGACGAAATCCTGGATCTCACCGAGGGAAATCGTCGTGGTTTTGGTTCAGTCAAGGTTGAAGTGACGTGCGGCAGGAGCGCTTGGAAAACAAGCATCTTCCCTCATACGGATTCACGATCGTTTATCCTGCCAATCAAGAAGGATGTCCGAACCGCTAATCAGCTTGTCGAAGGGTCGACAATCGAAATCACTATTCGTGTCATTGGCTGAGCGAAACTACTAAACCAAGACTGGCGACCGAATTGATCAGCATGTGCGCCACGACGGTGGCGGAAGTGCTGTCGGTGCGCCGGCGCAGTTCTCCGAGTGCGAGACCTAGACCCAAAAGAATTGGAAAACGTTGCGGTTCAAAATGAAGAGCAGCAAAGATGATCGATGAAAAGATGACAGCCACTGTGGCAGACCACCTTCGTTGAAGAGCGGAATACAACATTCCTCGGTATGCAATCTCTTCGCCGATGGGCGCGACAACTGCGATGGTGAAAATCAGCAGCGCCACCGCAAGAGGACTATCGGCCACAAGACTGAAGACGTCACCTGCCGCGACTGGGATTTCTTCGTCATTGCCGATGCGCATGAGAGCAGCAATCGCGCTCGCACCGAGAAGCATGGCTAGACCGGCAGTCAGTCCAACGCCGAGTGCTCGGGGCGTTAGTTCAAGCCTGAAATCTCTGACGGCGCCTTGCCCCCGGCGCTGAGCAATCAAAACTGCAGCAGCGGCCATGATGACGGTCGGCAGCGCCACACTTGCGACGAGGAGCAGTGGTGGGGTGTCTATCAGCCACACGAGCAGGGGAAACGCAAAAGCAAGGCTCGCGACTATCCAGATTCCCAAAACGGAGATGGCAGACGCCAAACCCCACGAAGGAGCAGGTGGCTCTTGGGAGACAAGCCGATAGCCCGGCGGCACCTCGGGTGTGAATTCCATCGGCATCTCCTCTCGGTCGCCTTTAGGTTAGGCCCAAAGCAGAAGGCCGGCTCCTCAAGGAACCGGCCTTCAGCGTTTTGGAATCTATCGACTAGCGGTAGTCGTTGAGACGGAGTTCGTCGAGTGGAATTGCTTCACCCGAACCAACACCGAAGCCAACACCGTAATCGTCAGCGTAGGAGCTGAGGCTTGCGTACATCGAAGCCTTCGCCTCATCGGTTGGCTCCACCACAACGTTGCGGTACTGGGCAAGGCCGGTACCAGCTGGGATGAGCTTGCCGAGGATGACGTTCTCCTTGAGGCCGAGGAGCTTGTCCGAACGAACCTGCAATGCAGCGTCGGTAAGCACCTTGGTGGTCTCCTGGAAGGAAGCGGCAGACAACCAAGATTCGGTTGCAAGCGATGCCTTGGTGATACCCATAAGCTCTGGACGACCAGATGCTGGCTGGGAACCGGCGGCAATTGCTTCGCGGTTCTTCGAGACGAACTCGGCGCGATCGACGAGATCACCATCGAGGAAGTCGGTGTCGCCACCATCAACAATGATGACGCGACGCAGCATCTGACGAACAATCACTTCGATGTGCTTATCGTGAATGTTCTGACCCTGTGAGCGGTACACGCCCTGGACTTCGTTCACGAGGAACATCTGTGCTTCGCGCACACCCTGAACCCGGAGCTTGTCCTTTGGATCGATGATGCCGTCAGTCAACTGCTGACCAGCTACGACGTTGTCGCCATCCTTGAGTTCCACGCCGTTGACCTTGATCAGTGGCTGGTTCTTTGGAAGCTTGACCTTCTGCTCTGCGGAGCCATCGTCTGGAATGACGTAGACAATCTTTTCTTTGTCTGACACTTCAACCTTGACGACACCATTCGCTTCAGAGATTGGCGACTTGCCCTTTGGATCGCGAGCTTCGAAAAGTTCGACGACGCGTGGGAGACCGTGAGTAATGTCGCGGGCACCACCTTCACC
>JAFMIT010000097.1 GCA_017853815.1 Actinomycetota bacterium | reverse complement strand
CCGACGCATGATTCGCCGAAGCACGTATCCGCGTCCTTCATTGCCTGGCAAAACGCCATCGACAATCAGGAAGGCGCACGTGCGAGCATGGTCGGCGACAACTCGCAATGCCACGTCGTTCTTCTCGTTCAGACCGTACTGAACTTTCGACAGCCCACTGGCGCGATCGAGAATGACTTTGGTGGTATCAATTTCGTAGATGTTGTCGACACCCTGAAGCAGCGCAGCCATGCGCTCTAAGCCCATTCCAGTGTCAATGTTCTTGTTCGGAAGTTCGCCCAGAATTGGGTAGCCCTCTTTGCCTGGACCGTCACCGCGGGCGAACTGCATGAACACGAGGTTCCACACCTCGAGGTAGCGATCCTCGTCGGCAACGGGCCCGCCTTCGAGTCCGTGTTCGGGGCCGCGATCGAAATAGATCTCTGAGCACGGCCCACACGGTCCAGGTACGCCCATCGACCAGAAGTTATCGACTTGTCCGCGACGCTGAATGCGTTCGCGCGGAACGCCAACTTGGCGATGCCAAATTTCCTCGGCTTCGTCGTCATCTTGGTAGACGGTTACCCACAGTTTCTCTTCTGGGAAGCCAAAACCGCCGTCCGCGATTGATCCCGTCAGCAATTCCCAGGCAAACGGAATCGCCTTCTCTTTGAAATAGTCACCAAAGGAGAAATTGCCAGCCATCTGGAAGAACGAGGCGTGTCGCGTCGTCTTGCCAACTTCTTCAATGTCGAGGGTACGGACGCACTTCTGGACGCTCGTCGCTGTTGCATACGGTGGAGCTGCCTCACCGAGGAAGTACGGCTTGAACGGCACCATTCCAGCGTTCACAAACAGGAGCGTCGGATCATCGAGGAGTAACGACGCCGACGGCACGACCGTGTGGCCGTTCTTTTCGAAGTACGACAAAAATCGACGACGGATTTCAGCTGATTCCATGATCAGCTCCTCCTTGGTTTACTTGCTCAACTGCGATGTCGATCTGAGCTGAGACCCAGTCCTGCGCCTTCATCAACGTCTCACCTTGGCCCATCTGCACAATCTTTTCGGATATGCGCGGGTAGGCCAAAATTCCGACGGTTGCGCCGAGGGCAAACCACAGAAGTCGCTTCACTGTTTCTCCACGTTCTCAGGAGCCGCACCGTCAGGTGTCGGGCGGGCTGTTGCAGGGGGCGACCCTACCGACTCCCCCTTGAGCAAGGCACGAAGATGCTCAACCACCGCTAGCCATCTGGCCTCGGCTCCATGACCGGTCGGCTCGTAGTAGCTCGCGCCGCGCAAATCCGTCGGCAAGTAATCAAAGGCCGCGACACCACTCGGAACATCATGCGGGTAGATGTAGTCCACGCCGTGACCAAGCTTCGTGGCTCCCGCGTAATGGGCATCTCGCAGCGGAGCAGGTACCGACCTGCCCCGTCCACGGCGGACATCTTGACGAGCCTTTTCGATCGCCACAGTGACTGCATTGCTTTTGGGTGCAAGCGCGCAGTGCACAACGGCGTGAGCGAGGGTGAGCGCAGCTTCGGGCATACCGATAAATGACACGGCTTGGTGTGCGGCAATCGCGGTCTGCAATGCGCTGGAATCAGCCATGCCAATGTCTTCGCTCGCGAGAATCACGATGCGGCGAGCAATGAACCGTGGATCCTCGCCCGCTTCAAGCATCCTCGCGAGATAGTGCAGGGCCGCGTCCACATCAGAACCGCGCATGCTCTTGATGAACGCACTTACGACGTCGTAATGCTGATCGCCGTCTTTGTCATAGACCACGACGGCCCGTTGGGCCGCGACAGCGACGACTTCGGCATCGATTGCACCTGCGCGCGTTGCAGCAATCCCTGCGCTCGCTTCGAGAAGCGTAAGTGCGCTTCGCGCATCACCGCCCGCTAAACGAATGATCATTTCTTGGCCAGAAGTCGCAAGCGAGACGGCACCGTTGAGACCGTGCGGCGCATCGGTTGCTCTTGCAAGCAAAATGGCAAGCTCTTCGTCCGTCAATCCCGATAGTCGAACCACGACTGATCGCGATAAGAGTGGAGAGTTGATACTGAACGATGGATTTTCGGTCGTCGCCGCGACCAAGGTGATCCAGCCGTTTTCTACCGCAGGGAGTAACGCATCCTGCTGCGATTTATTGAAGCGATGCACCTCGTCGATGAACAGGACAGTTCCAACACCAGACGTGGCACGTTGAAGTTTTGCTCGCTCAATTACTTCGCGAACATCTTTGACACCAGACGAGATTGCTGAAAGTTCAACAAAACTTCGACTTCCGGCTCCAGCAATCATGCTCGCGAGCGTGGTCTTGCCCGTTCCAGGCGGACCCCACAAGATGATCGAAACGGCCGCCTGGGAATCACCTTCAAGCAGCCGTCGCAACGGACTGCCATCTTTCAAGATGTCAGATTGCCCAACCAAGTCAGAAAGCTGACGTGGTCGCATGCGCACCGCAAGTGGTGCCGTAGCGACCACGTCAGAATCAAACATCAGTGTCTCAATTACGCGGGAAGCTCAGGGAGAGCTGGTGGACGACCATCGCGAACCTTGTGGGCTGCGACCGCCGCTGTGTGGTAATCCTCGAGAGCTTTCTTCATCTGCTTGGTGGCGTAGACGCTGCCGTCCACCAGAGGACCTGGGCGGCCTTCGATAACCGCCGCAACGTCTTCACCCGAAATGGTGCGATAGGTCTCGAGTGCGTGTGTCACCGCGAGAACTTCTGCGCGATTCTTTTTCAGCACCGCAACAGCCTTGGAGTACAACTCCTGAAGGCGTTCTTCAATCGCCTCGGCAATCTCGCCTTCCATAGAAAGACCCTGAACGAGCGGCACACCACCGAGGAGCAGTCCTGAGTTGGCAACCGTGCTCGCGTTGAAGGCGCGAAGTGTCGGCCCCATGGCGTGACTCAACATGCCTCGGGTCACCAAAGACGTGGCAGCTGCCATATCTCCGCCGACACCCTGCGTGTGATCACCATCGTAGAAAAGCTGTTCGCCAGCCAGAGAAGCAATGAACGTCACAACGTCCGTGTCCACCTCTGACTTCCACTGGACAAAGCGATCTTCAAGCGGAATTGGCGAGACGAAACCACCGACATCGCCACGACGTTCAATGGTCGCAACATCGATGACACTGTTGTGCTGCAGTCGGTACATCGTGACCGCGTGGCAAGCCTCATGCAAAGCAACCGAATGGCGTTCACGATCAACATACGCGCCGCCGTCTGGCAAACCATGCTGCTTCAAAGACTTCGCTTTGATGACATCCGCATACTCAACCGTGTCGCGACCTTCACGAATGGCAATAACGAGCGCTTCGTTGACAGTGTCCTTGATGGTTGCGCCGGTGGAGTATGGGCTGATCGTTGCAAGACTTTCAATTTGCTCAGTGGTCAGATTGTGCGTGACCTTGTTGAGGTAATTGCGATATGTCTCGATGCGACCTTCCTTTGATGGATAGCCGACACGGTAAATACGATCGATACGACCTGGTCGCAAAAGCGCAGGGTCGAGCGAATCAGGCATGTTGGTAGCCATCATGACAAGGATGCGGTACTTGGGCGGCTGCTTTGGACGCATACCCAATGTGCGACGAACAATGCGATTGAGGAAACCGCGCGGCTTCTTCAATCCCGACAACTCTGTGAGCAAAGCTTGAAGAGTGCCGTCAAATGAGCGGCCTCCGCCCATACCGCCCATCACAACCTTGCGATCCTCATCAGCCAAAATCGCATTGCCCATTTCGGAGGCGTAAGCGCGACCATTGCAACTGTGATTGCTCAGCGTGTAGCTCTCTGAAAGTGGCGTGAATGCCCGCGACTGCGAGACCTGTCCGCCGCGGCTACCGAGCGTGTCAGCTTCATCGAAGAACACAATGACGCCACCGTAGCGAAGCGCAAGTTTGCGCAGTTTGCGGAAAAGCCCCTTGACCTTGAGGACACCGATACCGAAAAACATGTTGACGAAGGCGCCTGGATCTACGAACACGTACGGGCGTCCGGTTTCGCCGGCTACCGCTTCGGCCATAAGGGTTTTGCCTGTGCCGGGAGGTCCCCACAACAGAATGCCGCCAGGAACATGGCCACCGCGAGATTCGATTGCGTCTGGGTTCTCGAGGAAGAGGATGTTCTCCTTCACACGCTCAAGCACTGCATCCTGACCCCAAACATCGCTGAAGCGAGTCTTGACGTCATCAGGCATGTAGACCTCGATGCCGCCACGGGAGAGGAAGTAGAAAATTGCGACAAACTGGATGATCGCAAGGAACATGTAGAACACAATTTGAAGTGCAAACGGCAGGGCTTGAACTGCTAGCTGTGGACTGCGAATGATGGTCTCAAAAGGACTCAAATCAACGAAACTGCCGACAACCGCAGCGATCGCATAAACCCCGACCACCCACTTGAAGATGCGCGAGACACGGAAGCGAGTCCATGGGCTGAAGCGATTTGCGAATTTCTCATTACGCGCAAAGAGTCGCTGCCACCATCCGTAGTACTTGGCATTCCATTCGGCAAAGACAAAGTGGAACTGTCTCAGCGCCTCAACGAACGTCAGCAGAATCAGGAATCGTCCAGCGCCCGCCGACGTCACGTAGTACGCGGCGTCGTTCAGCGTTTGCAAAGGATTGTCGACCAAGGCCGCCCAGATCTGCAGTACCCACAAACCCAGCCACAGCAAAATGAGCTTCAATCGATCAAACGGTGCTAACGGCTTGCGAGTGGTGCGATCTTCATCGCGAACTCGCGAACCGACGTCGGGAAGACCGTCTACGAGGTTAGATTTCTCAGCCAACTGAAGGCTCCTTAATCGTTAACGTGTCCAGAGCATTTGCAATGGCCGTCGAGTTTTGATCTCTGCAAACATCGCTGCAACGAATCCAGAAAGTGAATAGCAATTTCTTCTTAGTGCTGAGTACCAAACGAACATCAATCGTCTGACTCACACCATTGGTTGCCCACGAAACCTGTTGCTTGACCGCATCGAGGCCGTTCTGAACGTATGACTGGTTGCTCACGACATCCAGGCCATCGCCTGACGCGGCAGCCGACACTGGCAAAACGACGTCCTGCAAGGCAGTCAGAACATCTCCGGCCACATTCTGAACTTCTACGTCGTACAACGAACGCACCGATGCGTAGACCACAGGATGCTCAGGCGCGGCATTCGAAAACGCTTGTTGCGGAGTCAAACCGTCGGCACCACTCCAAACGCCCTGCCACTTCAACGCATCAAGATAGGCCTGCCCGCCGTCAGTCGAACCCCACGAGGTTTGCGCCTTCTTCAGCACATCTGGCGAAATCGACTGCCAACCGCGAGGGAGATCGAAAAACATTCCCGCACTCCCCTCGCCGACGTGGTTCACCGTTGGAACCGAACATCCAGAAAGCACTAGGACCGCAGCGATAACTCCAACTGCGAAGGTTGCGACCTTACGCATCGGCAGCCTTCTCAATGACTTTATCGGCAGCCTTCGATTCCGGCTTGGCGTCGACACCAGCTTCTTTGCGCTGTTGTGCCGTAATCGGTGTAGGTGCGCCAGTCAATGGATCGTGACCACCGCCAGTCTTGGGGAAGGCGATGACTTCGCGAATGTTCGCGGCGCCAGTCAACAGCATGCAAATGCGGTCCATGCCGAAGGCAATGCCGCCGTGCGGCGGTGGTCCGTACTTGAATGCCTCGAGCAAGAAGCCAAACTTCTCTTGCGCCTCTTCCTCGGTGAGGCCAAGCAGATTGAACACTCGCTGCTGAACATCGCCTCGATGAATACGAATCGAGCCGCCGCCAATCTCGTTGCCGTTGCAAACAATGTCGTAGGCCCAAGCAAGCGCTTGGTCTGGGGCAGTTTCGAAGTTGTCGAGCCAATCGTTGTTGGGTGATGTAAATGGATGGTGCACGGCGGTCCAACCACTGGTGCCATCTTCGTTTTCGATTTCCTCGAACATGGGTGCATCAACAACCCACAAGAAGGACCATGCACTCTCATCAATCAGGCCGCACCGCTTACCGACCTCAAGCCGAGTCGCGCCCAACAAAGCTAGCGCCTCGCTTCGCTTTCCTGCAGCGAAGAAGATGCAGTCGCCTGGCTGCGCGCCGGTCGCGGCGGCCAAACCATCTCGCTCCGCATCACTGAG
>JAFMIT010000096.1 GCA_017853815.1 Actinomycetota bacterium | reverse complement strand
CCTTCCGGGAACGGGCGGACGGCCACACCGGCAGCTTCGCAGGCATCTTTAATCTCAAGCGTGCGCTCAGCGGTTCCGATCCAAAAGAAGTTGGCCTGTTGCGGTTCAATCTTCCAACCCTGTGCTTCGAGCAGGCCGATGACGCGGTCACGTTCTTGGACGAGGGCGTCGACGCGTTCGAGCAATTCCGTTTCTGCCTGCGGTTGAAGTGAAGCGACCACCGCAGCTTGAGCGATGGAAGAAACACCAAACGGCGTGGAGGTGCGGCGAATGAAGTCGGCCACCTCGGCGGGTGCGATGGCGAAACCGACGCGCAAGCCGGCCAGCCCATAAGCCTTTGAGAACGTTCGAAGCACCGCGACGTTGGGGTATGAGTGGTAGAAGTCGAGACCTTGAACAGCCTCGTCGTCGTCCACAAACTCTCCGTACGCCTCGTCGATCACCACGAGAACAGTCGGCGGCACCTGCTTCATGAACTGGTGCAGCGAATGCGAGTCGACGACAGTGCCCGTCGGGTTGTTGGGAGTGCAGATGAAAATGACGCGAGTGCGATCGGTAATCGCAGCGGCCATCGCATCGAGGTCGTGGCCGTAGTGCTCGTCGAGCGGAACTTGAACCGACGTGGCGCCGACAATTTGGGTCCAGATCGGGTAAGCCTCAAAGGAGCGCCACGCGTACATGACTTCGTCGCCAGGTTGAGCGACCGCAGAGATGATGTGGCCAAGCACTGCGACTGAGCCAGTGCCGACGGCAATGTTCTCCGCAGGAATGTCGAAACGATCAGCAATCGTCGCAATCATCTCGGTGTTGAGGGGATCGGGGTAGCGATGAATCTCACTGGCCGCGGCCGCAATCGCTGCCTGCACTGACGGCAGCGGCGGGTATGGGTTCTCATTTGAGCTGAGCTTGAAGACTTTTTGGCCATCGACCGCCGCGAGCTTTTGTCCCGCCTTGTAAGCAGGCAAGGTGTGCAGGTCGGGGCGGATGCGTGGCTTAGTCACGGCGGAACTCTACGAGCGCAGCGAACTAGATGCCGATTTCGCGAGCGAAAACTTCTCCGATAACCGAGCGCGCGCTGATTTTGCCTTTGAGGTCGGCCCATGCAACGACTAGTTCGCAACTAGTCCCGTCCATGTAAGAGGCAGGCGTGCCCTGGATCAGGACATGTAGTCCATCCGCTGCCGGCCACCAGGCAGCACCCTCGAGAAGACTCCAGCCATCGTTCTTTAGGAGAGTCTGCGCGAGTGTGGAGTCGGGGTAATCCATGGTGAGTTGGTCGGCCAGAATCTTTTCGAAAGCTCCTGAAGCTTGAGGCGCTAACTGCTCGCCTAGGTCGAGGCGGTCGCCTGTCGCGACATCAAACGCATGGGTTTCAAAAAAGTCGTCTCCGTGTGCAGCGCCGCAGAAGAACTGGGCAATTTCGAGTTGTACGACATAGAGATGTTGACTGACGTAATCAGGCCGAGCGGTGATGTTGAGGGATGAGTTCTCGAAGGCCGGGTCGTAGCAGTTTTTTGCTTGGGCAACAAAGCCGTCCGTGATCTGCACGACGCGATCGCTGATGTCGGTGACGATAGCTTGGGCAGCGTCGGGTCCGCTGACGATTGAGAACTCTGGGTACGCAATCACAGACCAGTACTTGGTCTTGGTGTACGAGTTGTTGGTTTGGACAATCGAAACCTGCAATGCATCGCTTGGTAGTTCGCTCTGCGTTGTTGTCGGTGCAGGCGTGGTGCTGTCGACGAGACCGTCTGTTGGCAGCTTGACGTTATAAGAACAGGCGCTCAGGAGAAGAGGAACAACCACAAGAGCGATGCCGCGACGAATCATGTGTTGAGACTAGTGCGTGAACGGTTGTGCGCCGCGGAGACGTACCAGAGGCGCCGTTCTCACGTACCACTTGTGTTCTGGGGACGTACCACTTGTGTTCTGGGGACGTACCACTAGTCGAGGGGGAGTTCGAACTGTGACTGGTAGAGCTCGCGGTAGTGGCCATTGCGCTTAATCAGGACGTCGTGGCTGCCCACCTCAACAATGCCACCGTCTTTCATGACGACAATGATGTCGGCATCACGGATGGTGCTCAGGCGGTGCGCGATGATGAAACCGGTTCGGCCCTGACGCAAGGTGTGCATTGCCTGCTGGATCAGCAATTCTGTGCGGGTGTCCACGCTGCTCGTGGCTTCGTCGAGAATCAGAATGGTTGGGTCAGCGAGGAAAGCGCGGGCAATGGTGAGCAGCTGCCGCTCGCCAACAGAGATGTTCGCGGCATCGTCTTCGATGACGGTGTCGTAACCGTCAGGCAGGGTGCGAATAAACCTGTCAGCATGTGCATCGCGGGCGGCTTGGTAAATCTCTTCTTCCGTCACGTTGTCGCGACCGTAGGCGATGTTCTCGCGGATGGTGCCACCGAAAAGCCACGTGTCCTGCAGCACCATGCCGAACATGCTGCGCAAGTCCTCGCGAGCGATGTCGAAAGTGTCGACACCGTCGATAAAAATCCGACCGCTATCAATCTCGTAGAAACGCATGAGCAGATTGACGATGGTGGTCTTGCCAGCACCAGTCGGTCCGACAATCGCCACTGTCTGACCAGGTTCAACCGTCAAAGTGAAGTCGTGAATCAGCGGGGTCTCGGGCACGTAGCGGAAAGCCACATCATCGAACACGACGCGGCCGCGTGGCTCAGCAATCGTCGCCATCGAACCGCGTGGCTGTGGCTCTTCTTCTTCCGCGTCGAGCACTTCGAACACGCGTTCAGCCGAAGCCAAGCCAGATTGCAACTGATTCATCTGTGCTGCGATGCCCGACAGAGGCATGGTGAACTGACGCGAGTACTGAATAAACGCCTGCACGTCGCCGAGAGTCATTTGTCCCGACGTCACCCGTAGCGCACCGATAACAGCGATGCTGACGTAGTTGATATTGGCGAGAATGCCCATGACTGGTGGGATGAGTCCACTGAGGAACGACGCTTTGAACGACGCTTCGTACAGCGCATTGTTCGACTCATTGAACTTCTTCAGCGAACTTTCGCGTTGACCGAAAGCGAGCACAAGCGAGTGGCCAGTGTGCGTCTCTTCGACTTGGCCATTGAGTTCGCCGGTGTGCTTCCACTGTGCGGCGAATTGCACCTGCGACTTCTTGCCAATCGCCGCGGCCGCACCAACAGAAGCGGGAATGACGACGAGCGAGATGATGGCGAGCAGTGGCGAAATCAAGAACATCATCGTCAGACCGCCGATGACCTGAAGCACCGAGCTCAACAACTGGCTCAAGCCCTGTTGCAGAGTCGTGCCGATGTTGTCGATGTCGTTAGTGACGCGACTCAACAGATCGCCGCGCGATTGCCCATCGATGTACTTCAGCGGTACGCGCCCAAGTTTGTGTTGAACGTCGCGGCGCAACTCAGCGATGGTGCGCTGAGCGATTCCAGACATCACGTAACCCTGCAGCCATTGGAAAAACGCCGAGAGCACGTAGAGACCAATCACGAGCAGCGCAACCTTGAGCACCGCATCAAAATCCACACCGGCACCAGGCACGATGTTCATACCCTCGAGCATGTCTGCAAACTGATCGCGACCCGAGGCCCGCAGCTGCGCGATGATGTCAGCCTTGCTCACGCCTTTGGGAAGTTGTTTCGAAATCAGACCATCAAAAACGAGGTTGGTGGCTTGGCCAAGCGCGCGCGGTCCGAGCACAGAGAAAGTCACTGCCAGCGAGGTCGCGAGGAAGACTCCGAAGAGCACGAGTTTCTGATTACCCAAGCGGCCGAGAAGACGGCGGAGTGTGCTCTTGGCATTGGCGGGCTTGCCGCCGCCTGGCCCCATCGGGCGGCCGAACGGACCGCCAGGACGTCCCATCATGCTCATGACAAGGCCTCCGCGGTCTGCTGCGAAGCGACAATTTCTTGGTACGTCGCACACGTCTGCAGCAACTCATGATGGGTGCCCATTCCAACAATGTGCCCGTCGTCGAGAACGATGATGCGCTCAGCGTTGATGACGCTGCTGATGCGTTGGGCGACGAGGAGCACGGTGGCTTCGCGCGTGTGAGCGATCAGTGCACTGCGCAAGCGAGCGTCAGTCGATGCGTCGAGCGCACTGAAGCTGTCATCAAAAACGTAGATGCTGGTCTTGCGTGCGATAGCGCGAGCGATCGCGAGGCGTTGACGCTGACCGCCGGAAAAGTTGCTGCCACCCTGGGCTACATGCGCATCGAGGCCTTCTGGCAATTCGCGAATGAAGTCAGCGGCCTGCGCGATTTCGAGTGCCGCCCAAATGTCTTCGTCGCTGATGTCACGACCGAACTGAATCGTCTCGCGAACAGTTCCTTGGAACAAGTACGGCCGCTGCGGCACAAGTCCTACCGCACCCCACACGTCGTCCACGTTTTGTTGCTTTACATCTGTTTCGTTGATGTAGACAGTGCCTTCGGTTGCATCGACGAACCGCATCAGCAGATTGACAAGTGTTGTCTTGCCAGAACCTGTTGAACCGACGACGGCAGTGAGCTGGCCTGGGACAAGTTGGAATGACAGATTGCGCAGCACCGCAACTTCAGCGCCAGGATAAAAGTACGTGACGTTGTCGAAGCGCACGCGGCCGACAGGTCCCTGTGGCTGCGGATCTTCAGGATCATGAATCACGAGTTCGTGGTCGAGAACTTCGTTGATGCGTTCAGCAGATGCAGCCGCGCGCGGAATCAGAATCAGCATCATCGTCGCCATCATGACGCTGCCAAGAATCTGCATGAGGTAGCTGATGAACGCTGTGAGATCGCCGATTTGCATTTCGTTGTTGTCGACGAGATGACCACCGAACCACACGACGCCGACGGACGCAAGATTGAGAATCAAAATCAACCCTGGCATCGCGAACGCAAAGAGTCGGTTGATGCCCAGCTGCGTCATCATCAGACTCGCGTTGGCTTGGGCAAATCGGTTCTTCTCAAAATCGTCGCGGACGAAAGCGCGAATGACGCGCATACCGGTGATCTGTTCGCGGAACACACCGTTGATGCGGTCAATGCGCTTTTGGACTTTTCGAAACTCCGGAACGGCTTTGGTCATGACGACGCCGATGACGCCGGCCATGAGTGGAACGGCTACCGCAATCAAGATGCTCAGTTTCGCGTTGTGGTGAATCGCCATGATGACACCGCCAATGACGGTGATCGGTGCCGATGCGAGCATCGTGAGACCGACTGTGAGCAGGAGTTGGACCTGCTGAACGTCGTTGGTGTTGCGGGTGATGAGCGATGGTGTGCCGAACAGGTCCATCTCATAGGGACTGAGCCTGAGGACTTTGTCGAAAACGTCGTTGCGCATATCGCGGGCAATCGACATGGCGACCTTGCTCGCGAGATAGACCGCGACAACGCTGACCGCAACAAGCACAACGCTGAGGGCAAGCATCTGACTACCGACTTGGAAGACATATTCTGAGTCGCCGAGAGCCACACCCTGATTGATGAGGTCTGCATTCAGGCTCGGTAGCTGGAGGTTGATCCAAGTCTGGAAGATGGTGATGGCGAGGACGACGATGATGGTGCCCATGTAGGGGCGGGTGTACGTCCGCAACAGCCGAGTCAGCATTCAAAACCTCCCGCGCGAGGGTAGTCCCTCCCGTGGTACGAGCCCAGAACACCCGTGGTACGAGTTCAGAACACCGGTGGTACGAGTTCAGAACACCGGTGGTACGAGTTCAGCGCTCGGCAGACACCGACAGCGCAACCCCAGCGAGCACGATTCCCGCGCCGAGCCACATCCCTGCGGTGAGCTGTTCATTAAAGAAGAGCACACCAATCGCCACCGCGACCACAGGATTGACATAGGCATAGGTCGCGACCAACGAAATCGGTGCATGCCCAAGCAGCCAGACGTACGCGGAGTAGGCCACGAGCGACCCGAAGGCGACGAGATAGAGAATCGCCAACCACGAGCGCGGAGTGATGGCGCTTAAGTCAAAGCCCTCGCCCACGACCTGACCGATCAACAGGCAGCCCAGAGCCCCGAACACCATCTCGTACATCGTCAAGACGAACGGATCCTTCGGCAAGGTCAGACGCTTCGAGATAAACGAACCGAGCGACCACGACAGCGAGGCCCCCAGCAGGATCAGCACCCCCAGCCCAA
>JAFMIT010000095.1 GCA_017853815.1 Actinomycetota bacterium | reverse complement strand
CACTCGTGACTGGAGTTCAGACGTGTGCTCTTCCGATCTTCTTCTGGATCTATCAAGAGCTGAAGAGTCGAGAGCCCGGCTTCAAAGGTTCCATCACTCGTGACACCAAAAAGCCACGCCGCTTCAGCTGCCGCTGAACCCAAAACCTCAGCAAACTCTGCCGGCGACCATGCATAGAACTTTCCTTCGACGCCTTCGGAATCTGCATCAATTGACGACGCGAAACACTGCTCTGCGGTGAGCAATTCTCTCACCATGAAATCTGCAGTCTCGTTCGCAATTCTTCGAGCGAAAACCGACTGGCTTGTCATGGCCCATAAGGCATACACCTCAAGCAGTTGGGCGTTGTCGTACAACATCTTTTCAAAGTGAGGGACGACCCATTCCGAATCCACGGAATATCGCGCGAATCCACCACCCAGTTGATCGTAGATTCCGCCACGAGCCATTCGCTCGAGTGTTGTCTCAGCCATCGCTAGCAGATCGCCTGAAGAATCAAAGCTACGCGCGATAAACGCTGCACGTAGTAAAGGCGAAGGCGGAAACTTTGGTGCGCCACCAAATCCTCCGCTTAGTTCGTCATATTCGGCGCGAGCTGCCGAGACTGCCTCCGCAAAAACGTCGGTGCTGATCGAACGCTCGGGAGTTCGAAAAAGCGAGCGCTCCGCGATGGCAACCGATAGTTGCTGAGCGTGGTCATCGAGAGCGTCACGCCGCTCGCTCCAGGCATCGACAATTGCCTCAAGCAACTGTCGAAACGACGGCATACCGTGCCGTGGCGATGGCGGAAAGTATGTGCCGGCATGAAACGGCTTGCGTTCATGATTGAGAAAAACCGACATCGGCCAGCCACCCTGACCTGTCATGGCAATCGTGGCTTGCATGTACAGACTGTCGATGTCAGGTCGCTCTTCTCGGTCGACCTTGATGCTCACGAAATTGTCGTTGAGCCACGCAGCAAGTTCCACGTCCTCAAACGACTCGTGAGCCATCACATGGCACCAGTGGCACGCGGCATAGCCAACCGACAAGAACACGGGCGCATTGCGCCGTGCAGCCTCAGCAAACGCCTTGTCTGACCATTCCCACCAATCGACTGGATTGTCCGCGTGCTGCTGGAGATAGGGGCTCGTGCTTGAAGCCAGTCGATTAGGCATTTGCGCTCTCCTCACGTACCGACATCTCGCGATGAGAGACCGCCATCACATCTCGTTTTCGAGGATTTGTCCAAGGGTTAGCGAGGGTTCGGCTCATCACAGAATCCTCTCAGATTCGACTACCTACGCTCACCTCGAAGCGATTCCCCAAAATTGGTGAAGAGTTCTCATCAAAAAGCCGCGTGGGGCGGTTTAAGGAGACAGCACATGGTGTTACGTGGGGCTTTGCCAATAGCTGATGGACTCGATTCCCTTTTTGACACGATTGGCGGGCTGCCAGTCCACCCACTGATTGCCCACTTCGCCGTAGTCATCCTCCCCTTAGCAGCGACTGGCTTGTTGCCAGTGCTGGTGATCCGGGCAGCACGCAAACGCTTCGGCCTGCTCGTCCTGGCCGGCCTGCTCGGCGGAACAGGAGCCGCCCTTATCGCCGAACAAGCTGGCGAAGCGCTCGCAGCACGAGTTGGTCTGCCTCAGAATCACGCCAACCTCGGCGAACTCTTGCCTCCGCTTGGCTTCGCTTTGTTCGCGGTCGCAGCGGTCTGGTACGTGATCGTTGAACGCTCCGAAAGCGGCACTGCGCCAGGTTTATTAACTCACAAAGTCGTGCACTACTCGCTCGGCACCGTGGCCGCCGCTCTGGCGATTGGTGCGCTCGCGATGACCACACTCGTCGGACACTCTGGCGCAGAAGCGGTGTGGAAAAACAGAATCTCTCCTCAGCCAGAACCATCCGCAAGCGCAACTCCGACGACAGATCCGTATGCGTGGACTCTCGAAGATGTGGTGCTGCATTCCTCGACTTCCGACTGCTGGACGATTCTCGGCAACAAGGTTTACGACCTGACGCCGTATCTAGCAGCCAACCCCAGTGATTCAAGCGTTCGTTGTGGCACCATCTCGACAAGCCTCAAAGTACCAAGCGCCGATCTACCGAATTACGAAGTCGGCACATACGCGTCACCGACAGACGCGCCCGGCTTCACTGCTGCTGAAGTCGCTCAGCATTCTTCTGGCAATGACTGCTGGTCCATTGTCAACGGCAAGGTGTACGACCTCACGGCATGGATCCCCTTGCATCCAGGTGGCCAACAAGTTATCGAAGCTATGTGCGGCAAAGATGGAAGTGCGGGATTCAACGGCCAGCATGCTGGCGCACAAAATCCAAACGACACGTTGGCGGGTTACGAAATCGGAGTCTTGAAATGAAATCGCTACTTAAGAAATGTGCGATTGCTGTCAGCTTCGCTTTGGGTATCAGCGCCGTGGCTCTACCCGCCCAAGCCGAAACCATCTACACCCGTGCTGAGGTACGCGCGCATGCACTACCCACCGACTGCTGGACGATTGTTAGCGGTGGCGTGTACAACCTCACCAGTTTCATTGCGCGTCACGAAGGCGGGCGCACTGCCATCATCGGTATGTGCGGGGTCGACGCGACTGTCGGCTTTATGGCTCAACATTCGGGCCAAAATGAACCCGCTCGGACCCTCGGCGCTTACCGCATTGGTGCGCTCGATCCGACAGCTGTGCCAACACCAACCACGATGTACACCATCGGTCAGATTCGGCCACACAATGTTGCGACTGACTGTTGGTCTGCAGTCAGCGGCGGCGTGTACGACCTCACCGCATGGATTGCGGTGCACCCAGGTGGGCAGGCGGTCGTCAAGGGAATGTGCGGCATCGACGCCACTGTCGCCTTCTTGGCGCAACATCGCGGCGACGCTAACCCCATTGCCATTCTTGAGCAGTTCAAAGTTGGCATCTTCGACCCGACCGTGCCCCCAGTCGAAAACACGTACACGCTGGCGCAGGTCAAGCAACACAACACCGCCGCTGACTGCTGGTCTGTCGTTCGCACCAACGTCTACGACCTCACCACATGGATTGTGGCGCACCCAGGTGGACAGGCAGTGATCACGGGTATGTGCGGACTTGATGCGACTACCGCGTACCTTGGGCAGCACCAAAATAGTCAGAGCGCTCTCGCCACTCTCGAGCAATTCAAAATTGGCTTGCTCGACACGACAACACCCCCGCCACCAACCGACACCAAATACACCTTGGCACAAGTCAAGAGTCACAACACCCCTGGTGACTGCTGGTCGATTGTTCGAAAGAACGTCTATGACCTGACCGCGTGGATCAATGCGCATCCCGGTGGCCCAGCCTTCATCAAAGCGATGTGTGGCGTCGATGCAACGACTGCGTATCTTGGACAACACCAAAACAGCCAGGCAGCTCTCGCAGCACTCGAGCAGTTCAAGATTGGCGTCTATTCCGGAACCACTCCAGTGACGAAATACTTCACCATGGCGACAGTCCGAAAGCACAACTCACGTTCGAACTGCTGGACCGTTATTTCTGGCAAGGTCTACAACCTGACGAAGTGGATTGCGGGTCATCCTGGCGGATCCGAAGCCATCATCGAGCTGTGTGGCCGCAATGGCACGAGCGATTTTCTTGAAGGGCATAACGGCGACAAGGCCGCGATTGCACAACTTGCCTCGTTCAAGATTGGTGTCTTGAAGACCTCTACCCCGAAGCCGGTTACGAAGTCATACACCAAAGCACAGGTCGCTACCCACAAGACAGCGAGCAACTGCTGGTCAATCGTCGGCAACTCGGTGTACAACCTCACAAAGTGGATTCCATTGCACCCAGGTGGACAGGCGCAGATCAAGGCCATGTGTGGCGTTGATGCCTCGGCCGGATTCTCTGGACAGCATTCTGGAAGTGCCAGCGCGAAAGCATCGCTTGCCAAGTACAAGATTGGAACCTACAAGAAGTCAGCAACACCAACTCCAACTCCTTCTGGAAAGTACACCGCCAAAGTCGTCGCTACCCACAACACGGCAGGCAACTGCTGGTCGATTGTGAGTGGCTCGGTGTACAACCTCACGAAATGGATTCCGTTGCATCCAGGTGGCCAAGCGCAGATCAAAGCAATGTGCGGACGTGATGCCACGGCCGGCTTCACTGGTCAACACTCTGGTAGCGCCAGCGCCAAAGCATCTCTTGCCAACTACAAGATTGGTGTGCTCACCGGCGGTAGCACTCCGACACCCACGCCAACTCCTACACCAGTCAACAAATACAGCCTGACACAAGTGAAATCGCACAACTCTGCAACTAACTGTTGGGCAGCGGCAAACGGCGCGGTGTATTCACTCACCGCATGGATTCGCAAACAAACGTCGGTTAATGCCATGGGTATTTGCGGCAAAGATGCGACTGCAACCTTGAAGAAGAAGTACGGATCGACCAGCGCTGTCACATCGGCACTGAAGCTGTACAAGATTGGCGTCTTGAAGTAATTCCACAACTTTGTAGGGATACTGAAATGTCAGTACCCCTACTTATTCTTTGCACGTCGGAGAGACCGACTCTCAACTAACGACACTGAATCTCTTCAGGAGGAGCCGCAAAGAATCCAACACCCCCGGACATCTTCGTCCAGACTCTCATCCAAGAACTCTCGCGACTCGAAGTCGGAGCAGTTCTCACTCTCACCGGCAAGAACCCCGACATTCGGCTCACTTTTCGAGCCCTCTCCAACGGCACAATTGAGACCAGCTTCATCGAAGGAAATTCGACTGGACTCAGCCTTTCGCCGGCACCTCGGCACGATCTTCACCAGCTCGTCCTCGAAGTCATGGTGTTCGTCCCTTACGAACTGACTGAAGCAACTTTGTCAGTGACGGACGCAGCTGGTCATCTGAAGTACGAAGGCAAAACTCAGACGCTCAAAGCACAGGATCAACTTCCCGTGCGGGGAGGGTCGCTTTCGGAACAGGTCGAGAGATACCTCGAAGCCAGATTTGGAAGTGTCACACTCTGCGACGACTGGCCAATTCCGGAGCACTACCACCTTCACATTAAGCGCCGCGATGTTCTGATCTACCTTGGTGGCAACTCACAACCAACAATCAAGGTGGAGACACATTCGCTCTTCCCTCAAGAAGTCACTGCCGCGGTCGAACAGATTCTCGCTGAATACGACGCCGCGAGCGAAGTGAAAATTATTCGTGACACCAACGGCATCACAGTCACAATGACGATTCCAGCGAAAATCTTCGTTGGACAAAATCTTGAGCAAGCAATCGGGACAGTGCTCGCGATTGCCAAAGAAATCCACACCAAAGCCCGTCAAACAAAACCACGAGAGCGAGGACCTCAACAGTGAACGATCCCACGAACGTTCCCCAGCAAGAAACTCCCACCAAACGAATCTCCGTCAAAGACGCAGCTTCACAGATTGCAGACTTCTACTCCACTGGTCTGCACGAGGACTACACCTTCACCTACAACGAGTACACCGGTGAGCTGACAGTCGAGCGAATCGAGTATTCCCCACGCGGAAACGACGAGTGGGCTCGGACCTCAGCGATTGTCGTGGCTGCATGGCCCGACGATCGTTGGGAATCGGTCACCCTGTTTAACCCCAGCGCGAGTTAGTCACCAACGCTGAGAAGTCAGTCCATGCTCGGCCGCGAGGTCACGTCCAAGATATTCAAAACTGACCCCGTGGTCGAGCAAATGCTGACCAAACTTCATGCTGCTGTTGTACATCTTGGTCAGCCCGAAGAGTTTGAGCGAACTGGTGCATTTGCTCCAACGAATTGGCCAGTCTGCCCACGATTGCCCGGGTTCAGGGTGATCGAGCGGTCGTTCAAGATCGGCGTCCCAACCCCAACTCAAGAGCAGTAGGCGAGCGGCCTCAGTCAGATTCCGAGTGAAGTCAGGCTTGGACTTCAGCTCTCGAACATCTTCAGGGAATACCGTGAAATTGAAACCAAAGTTGCTCGGCATATCAATCGGAAAAGCCCACCAGTCGTAGTGGTTTGTGTGGAAAGCATTCCAATCATGCGCCACCGCCCAGCCCAGGAAAATCTCAACCTGCTCGCGCTGTTTCTGATGAATCTGATCTACGCCAACAAAATCGGGATGAGAATTGCGTTCGGCGGCTACCACGTGAGAGTCACTGACGCACAACTGGCGCTAGTTCTAGCGGAACCAGTCGGACATACGGTGTACG
>JAFMIT010000094.1 GCA_017853815.1 Actinomycetota bacterium | reverse complement strand
CCAATGACTGCAGTGAGTCTCGCTGTCTCGAGTGTGGTTCGCTCAGTTCAACCTCGACTGCTGGGACTGAAGACCGGGTCGTGGATCGAAAACGTGCTGGCAATGAAGGAAGCCCGCGAACACGGAGCCGACGATGCGTTGATCCTTAACTCGCGAGGAGAGGTCGTCGAAACGTCGACGGCCAACATCTTTGCCGTGAAGAGCGGCACCGTGGTCACCCCACCGCTGAGCAGTGGATGTCTGGCAGGAGTTGCCCGACAATTCTTGATTGAGCGCATTCCGGCGTCTGTGCGTTTTGCCGAATTGCCGATCGCACTCGAAGAGCTCATGGCGGCCGACGAAGTATTCGTGACGTCTGCCCTGCGAGGCGTGACGCCCGTTGTACGTATTGCTGACACGGAATTCACCCGCGAGCCGACGATTACGGCTATGTTGCAGTCAGTATTTGATCTTGCCTTGAAGGAGTCTGATGACTGAGAAAGAACACCATCTTTCCGATCACGATTCGATTGGCGACAAGATTGAGCATGTCGCCGAAGAATTCGTCGACGATGTTGAAGGTGCCATGGAATCTGCATTGCCGTGGCACTTGCGTTTGCAAGCGTGGGGTAGGCGCACTCCAACCCGTCATGCCATTTGGCGCGCAGTGATTTTGTTGACGGGTCTGATTGTTGTGGCGGTCGGTTTGCTGACCTCCATCCCTGGTGTGCCTGGTCCAGGCCTGGCGCTGATTTTTCTAGGTCTTGTCATTCTGAGCAGTGAATTCGCGTGGGCACACCGTTTGCGCGATCCGCTCCAGCGTCTGCTTGATCGCTTCATGGCCTGGTTCCGGCGCCGTCGGAACAAGAACTAGCCCCTGTTAGAGTTCCGTCGCTCCTTGCGGGCGATTAGCTCAGGGGTTAGAGCGCTTCGTTCACACCGAAGAGGTCACTGGTTCGATTCCAGTATCGCCCACCACAAGTGCCATTGAGAGGCCACTCATGATTAAGAAGTTTGCTTCAGCGGTAGTCCTTCTTCTGGCCGCGACAGTGTTCGTTGCTCCTGGCAGCTCTGCGGTGAACTCGACGCTTCCTCAGTGGGCGGAGAACGCCGTGATTTACGAAGTCAACGTGCGTCAATTCTCGCCTGCTGGAAATTTCAAGGCCGTTGAGAACGCCATTCCGCGTCTGAAGTCTCTCGGCGTGGACATCTTGTGGTTAATGCCTATTCACCCCATCTCTTTGGTCAATCGCAAAGGCTCGTTAGGTTCTCCGTACTCCGTGGGCAACTACACCGAAATCAATCCGAGTTACGGGACCGCGCAGGATTTTCAGGCGCTTGTGGACGCTGCGCATGCTCAAGGCATGAAGGTGATTATCGACTGGGTGGCGAACCACTCTGGCTGGGACAACCCTTGGTTGCTCGCCCATAAAGATTGGTACACCCAAGATCGAAACGGCAACGTGATTTGGCCAAGTGGCACAGACTGGACAGATGTCGCAGACCTGAATTATGGGAATGCGTCCATGCGACGAGCCATGACCGACGCAATGAAGTACTGGGTTTCCACTTTTGGCATCGATGGTTTCCGTTGCGATGTCGCAGGTGCCGTCCCACGCGATTTCTGGGAGTCAACCAAGGCCGAACTTGATGCCATCAAGCCAGTCTTCATGCTCGCAGAGAATGGTGACGACCTGGGATTGCTCAACTCTGCGTTCCACGCAAACTACGGTTGGGAGCTCCAATCAAATATGCGAGGGCTCGTGAACAGTGGCGACAGCCCTGCTGTGATTCAGGACATGGCGGCTTGGAATCTGCAGTCGTATCCAGCTAACAGCTTTTCCATGAACTTCATTACGAACCATGACGAGAATTCCTGGAATGGAACCGAATACGAACGCTATGGATCGGCCGCAAATGCCATGGCGGTGCTGACATACACACTGCCCGGAATGCCGCTCATCTACAACGGCCAAGAGATTGGGCTGGATCGCCGCCTTTCGTTCTTCGACAAAGATCAAATCGACTGGAATGCAAAAACGCTTGCTCTGTACCCGAAGCTCAATGCTCTGAAACATGACAACGCTGCTTTGAATGTTGGTGCAGCTCGCGGCAGTTTCGCGACCCTGAAATCTTCGAACTCAGCGTCGTTCGTTTTTGGCCGGGCCGGTGGTGGCGACAAAGTTGTCACTGTCATCAACGCCGCAGATGTCACCAAAAGCTTTAGTTTCAACGCTGGCACTTTTGCTGGCTATTACAAAGATGTCATCTCCGGAATCAAGATTCGTCTGCGAACGACGAATCAGGTTCGACTAGGGGCCTGGAAATATCGAGTACTGACGTCTGATGTCTCAAATGCGCCCACCGTAGAAATCAAGTCACTGTCGCTGGGTAGTCCGCTCATGAAGCTGCAACGCGGGGCGGTCCGTCAGCTCTCGCCAGTGTTCACGCCAGCAGTGGTGACTGACAACTTCGTCACGTGGAAATCGTC
This sequence comes from Actinomycetota bacterium, assembly GCA_017853815.1. GTDB lineage: Bacteria > Actinomycetota > Actinomycetes > S36-B12 > UBA5976 > JAFMIT01. The sequence goes on along the minus strand of JAFMIT010000094.1, from coordinate 3,748 downwards.
GCGGCCGAAGGTGGTCAGCGTTTCGGCTGACGGCACGATCCGCGCTGTTGGCGCTGGTACGGCAGTTATTCGCGCGACCGCGGCTCGCGGCGGCGCTGGAGCCAAGATCACCATCACCGTCTCGTAGTTGGAGAGATGTGGGCGGCGTTTAGGCCAGCCCTAGCGGTAGCCTTGCCTTCGTTAGTTCTTGGGAAAGCGATACACAATGTCAGCCTTGTCAGTCACCGTCAACGGTGAAGCCACTTCAGTTGAAGCGGGTGCCACCGCCTACGACGTCGTTGGATCAACTCAGCGGACAGTTGTGGTCGCACGCATCAACGGTGAACTTCGCGATCTCGCCACGCCGCTGAGCGAAGGCGACGTAGTTGAGGCTGTCGGCATTTCGACTCCTGAAGGTTTGGCAGTGCTTCGCCACTCAACCGCGCACGTCGCGGCTCAGGCTGTGCAGGATCTCTATCCCCAGACCCGGCTGGGCATCGGACCTCCGATCAAAGACGGTTTCTACTACGACTTCAAGACCGAATCGCCGTTCACTCCAGAAGACATCGAGGCCATCGAAAAACGCATGGTCGAGATTGTGAAGAGTGGTCAGCGGTTCAGCCGCCGCGTCACCACCGAAGCAGATGCGCTCGTTGAACTTGCGAACGAGCCTTTTAAGGTTGAGCTGATTGGCATCAAGGGCGGCGCCGACGCAGACGTCATGGAAGTTGGCGGCGCGGAGCTCACCATTTATGACAACCTCGATGCCAAGACAGGTGAGAAGTGTTGGGGTGACCTCTGCCGAGGTCCTCATGTGCCAGACACTAGGTACATCCCGTCCAACGCCTTCAAACTGATGCGCACCTCTGCCGCGTATTGGCGCGGCAACGACAAGAACCCCCAGTTGCAGCGTTTATATGGCACTGCGTGGCCATCGAAAGACGATTTGCGTGCTCACCTCGACGCCATCGCAGAAGCTGAGCGCCGTGATCACCGTCGACTCGGCACCGAGCTTGATCTCTTTTCTTTCCCTGACGCCATCGGCAGCGGTCTTGCAGTCTTCCATCCGAAGGGCGGAATCGTTCGACGGGCCATGGAGGATTACAGCCGAAAGAAGCACGAAGCCGCCGATTACGAGTTTGTGTACAGCCCACACATCACGAAGGCAAATCTCTTCGAGACGTCAGGCCACTTAGGTTTCTACAAAGATGGCATGTTCCCGCCGATGAAGCTCGACGAAGAACTCGATGCCGAAGGTAACGTCAAGAAGCCGGCTCAGGACTACTACCTCAAGCCGATGAATTGCCCCTTCCACTGCCTCATCTTCGAATCCCGCGGACGTTCCTACCGTGAACTCCCGCTGCGACTTTTTGAATTCGGCTCGGTATACCGCTACGAGAAGAGCGGTGTCATCCATGGACTCACTCGCGTCCGCGGCATGACGCAGGACGACGCACATATCTATTGCACTCGCGAACAGATGCAAGACGAGCTGAAGAATCTCCTCACCTTCGTTCTCGACCTGCTGCGCGATTACGGTCTCAATGACTTTTATCTCGAGCTCTCGACGCGAGATCCTGAGAAGTCGGTAGGCAGCGACGAGGATTGGGAAGAAGCAACCGCAGCTCTTGCTGCTGCGGCCGAGTCCAGCGGACTTCAGCTCGTACCTGATCCAGGCGGCGCAGCGTTTTATGGTCCCAAGATCAGTGTTCAGGCTAAAGACGCCATCGGTCGTACTTGGCAGATGTCCACCATTCAGTTGGATTTCCAAATGCCGCAGCGTTTCGAGCTTGAATACACCGCGCCAGATGGAAGCCGGCAGCGTCCAATCATGATTCACCGCGCTTTGTTCGGTTCGATTGAACGGTTCTTCGGCGTCTTGGTTGAGCATTATGCAGGCGCCTTCCCTGCGTGGTTGGCACCAGTGCAAGTCGTGGGCATCCCGATTGGCGAGGTGCACATTGACTACCTGCAATCAGTCGCCAAGCAACTCAAGGCAGCTGGAGTCAGAGTCGATGTTGATGCCTCAGATGAGCGCATGCAGAAAAAGATTCGTAATGCTCAGCAGCAAAAAGTTCCGTTCATGCTGATTGCCGGCGACGAGGACGTGTCGAAGAACGCCGTGTCGTTCCGCTACCGAAACGGTGAGCAGAAGAATGGTGTCCCGATTGCGGATGCGATTGCTGAAATTGTGAAGTCGATCGAAGAGCGTTCGTAAGTGTCATGACTGAAGCGTGGGAGCGACTATGGGCGCCGCATCGGATTGAGTACATCCGAGCTGGCGCTGCTCCCCATGAAGACGATTGTCCTTTTTGTCGATTGCCAGGCGGCGACGATGAGTCAGGCCACATTGTCTACCGCGGAGCGACGAGTTTTGTCGTTCTCAACTTGTACCCGTACAACACCGGTCATGTGCTGATTTGTCCCTACCGTCACGTCGCGGATTACACCGAAGCGACCGATGAAGAGGTCCTCGAGATTGCCCATTTGACGCAGACATGCATGCGGGTGATTCGTCAGGTTTCTGGAGCACATGGGTTCAACATCGGCCTTAATCAAGGGTCACTCGCGGGTGCTGGAATTGCTGGTCATCTGCACCAGCATGTGGTTCCTCGCTGGAGTGGTGATGCGAACTTCATGCCAGTGATTGGCAGCACCAAAGTGATGCCTCAACTTCTGAGCGAAACTCGACGCCTATTGGCAGAGGCATGGCCCGATGCTTGATAACGCCAGAGCTCGTGCCATTGCATCTAACGTTGTCGATCCTGTGGCTCGTGCGCTGTTGAAAGTTGGCCTGACTCCGAATGTCGTCACCGTCACTGCGTCTTTGATGGTCTCTGCCATCGTGTTGGCCACGTGGTCACGCGGTTTGTTTGGTTGGGGCATGCTCCTTTGTGCGCCTATGGTGTTTGGAGACTTGCTGGACGGCACGATGGCAAGGCTGTCGGGCAACACCAGTGCCTGGGGAAGCTTCCTCGACAGCGTCATGGACAGAGTGACTGATGCTGCCATCATCTCCTCAATGCTTCTGTACGTTCAGTCGCAGGGAGATAGTCCTGCGCTAATTGCTGGCATGGTGGCCCTAGCGGCGACGGGTCTCATCCCGTATATCCGCGCCAAGGCAGAGTCCTTGCAGATTTCGTGCAAGGTAGGACTCATGGAACGAAGCGAAAGACTGTTTGTCGTCGGTGTCGCGGGTGTGTTTGCAGGTTTTGGAGTGACTCAATCGATCGCAGCTTCTTTGTATGTGCTCGCAATCTTGAACGCGTTCACCGTCTTCCAACGCCTCAATGCGGTTCGCACGGGTGTCAGCGCGTGACTTTGAAAGAGTTTGTCACCTACGCAGCTTTTCGTTGTGCATGGTGGGCCGGTGCGCATGTCCCCGAACACGTTCTGCGCAAAATCTTTGCTGGAGTCGCTCACATGATCTGGCTAAGTCACGGCAATCAGGTTCGACGTCTGGAATTCAATCTCAGCCGCGTAACTGGCAAAGCGCCGGACACAAATGAGGTTCGAGAACTATCGCGCGAAGCTTTGCAGTCCTATTTTCATTATTGGTGTGAGATGTTTGTTCTCACCAACCTCAGTGATGAGGAGATTCGCAGACGGACGCGACTCGAAGGTGCCGAACATATTGACTCCGCGCTCGCTAACGGGCGTGGAGTGATGTTCGCTGCGACTCATTCTGGTTCATGGGATGTGGCGGCAGCTGCCATGACTCAAAGGTACGGAACTGTGATGACTGTCGCCGAGCGACTCAAACCGGAGC
>JAFMIT010000093.1 GCA_017853815.1 Actinomycetota bacterium | reverse complement strand
ATGAGACGGTTGTAGAAATCAAAACCACGGGGTTCACTCGTGTGGTCACCGTTTGGGAACAGATGCGGCCACGCAATCGAAAAGCGATACGTCTGTAGGCCCAGGTCTTTCATCATCGCAATGTCTTCTTGGAAGCGGTTGTAGTGGTCACATGCCACCGAGCCGTCTTCTCCGTTGACTACCTTGCCAGGAGTTGCTGCGAACGTGTCCCAAATGCACTTACCGCGACCATCTTGATCCAAGCCGCCTTCAATCTGGTAGCTGGCGGTCGCTGCTCCCCAGCGAAAGCTCGCGGGAAAATTGCGGATCATCGAAAGGGTTTCGTCTGAAATGAACTCCACCGGCAAGGAAGGCCTCACATCCACGTTGTGCGACATATCTGTGCAGCCTTCCTTCCCAGTCGAGGTGTCGAAAGAAGCCGAAGCTCGTCTCGACGAGGTGTTTCGAACACAAACCTGAAATCGGTTTCACTCTCTGAAATCGGTTTCACGCGGACTTTATTCGGGCTTTTCTAGAGTGGCAACCACACGAGTCCGTGAAATCGCTTTCTTTACGGATTTGTTATGCACTAAGTTTCCTGCAACTGCGAAGAAGAGGTGCTCCCATGACGCTCGACGACCGATACACACTGCTCTGGTCTCAGGAATTTGATGCTCCCGCTGGCAACGGCGTTGAAGCAGACACCTGGGTGCACGACATCGGCGATGGATCTGCATACGGAATCCCAGGATGGGGCAACTCTGAGCGGGAGTATTACCTCGAGGAAGCAGCGAGAACGAATGGCGATTCGCTGCTGACCATCACAGCAACTCGAATGCCTGTTTTCACTGACGACAATCCGACAGGAGAACCGTCTGCCGCTAATCCTTATCCCGCCTACTACGGCACGGCAGCGGAATGGACGAGCGCAAAGATCACCACGTATAAAAAGGTTTCTCTCCTCTACGGCAGAGTGGAAGCTCGCATTCGCGCTCCTAAAGGACTTGGAACGTGGCCCGCTTTTTGGATGCTCGGCACTGATATTCGAGAAGTGCCGTGGCCTCAATGCGGAGAAATCGACATCATGGAAGGCCGAGGCGACCTGCCGTCGACCCTTTATGGAACCTTGCACGGACCGGGCTACTCGGGCGAGTTCGGCAAAGGCAAAGTCATCGATACCCAGGTCACTCTCTCTGAGGACTTTCACACGTACGCGGTGGAATGGGAACAAGACGAAATTCGCTGGTACTTCGACGACAACATGTACGCGCGAAATACTGCCGCTGAAATCGCACCTCTCGAGTGGGTATACAACAAACCTTTTTACATCATTGTGAATCTCGCGATGGGCGGTCACTTCACTGGGCCGATTGCAGATGATCTGACCGAGAGCACGCTCGAGATTGACTACATCAGGCACTACAGTATCAATGGAGTGGGAACGTTTGAGCGCCACTAACACCGAAGTGTGAGCGGCGCTCAAAACGTAGGAAACCCTTTATTTATGCTTGATTACAGTACCGACGCCATTGATCTTGTAATAGCGAATGTAATCAACATACATGCGTGAACGCTGCAAGTTTGGATCGATATCACCGGTGAAGGCGCCGCCCATAGCAAGGTTGAGAATCAAGAAGAATTCCTTGTTAAAGACGTACTCATCGGGGGCAACCGATGCAGGCGTCATGCGAAGGTAGACCTGGTTATCGAAGTACCAGTTGACGTAATTCTTTCCCCACTCAATTGCATAGATGTGGTATCCGTCAGATAGCGGTGCCGTGGCATACGTGGTGCTGCCGTATTGAGTGCCCTGAGCTCCGTTGTAGCCAGGACCGTGAGCAGTCCCGAAAACGATGCTTGGATCGATGCCGCGGGCTTCAACAATGTCGAGTTCGCCAGATTCCGGCCAGCCGACATTCTCGAGGTTCGCACCGAGCATCCAAAATGCTGGCCAGGTGCCGACACCCGCTGGCATCTTGATGCGCGCCTCCATACGGCCGTACTTGAAGCCGAGCTTGTCTTGAGTCTTCAACCGAGCACTGGAGAACTTGCAGCTCATGCACTTCATCCAGAGTGCAGATCCTTCTTCGATGCGCTTCGCCGTGATGAGCAAGTTGCCCTTGCCGTCCATGGCCGCGTTGTACTTGCTGTTGGTGTAGTACTGCTCTTCGCTGTTTGCGTTCAGGCTTCCGAGGTCATAGCCCCAGATGGCCTGATCCGGCTTAACCAATGCCTTTCCGTTGAACTCCTGGCGCCAGACCAGCCGCTTAGAGGTGGCTGCTGACGCGGTAATCGGTTGCAGAGATGCGAGCAGAAGTGCTGCACCAAGTGCCAAAACCACGGGAATTTTCTTGTTCATCCGTATCCTTTTTGGGTGTGTGCTACCGCTGTTTTCGCACCATTGGGGTGTGAATCGCGATAGTTACGCTTTGCTAACGATTGCCTGAAGTTCTTCTAGATTCGTATTGCCAAGAAAGCGATTTCACACTTCACTTCCTCTTGTGAAACCGATTTCACAGTTGACATTACACCGAGGGTTAAGCGCTCGCAAGAGATGCACCCCCTAGAAGGAGAAGCAGGAATGTTCAAAAAGCGTATTCGTGCAGCGGGTCTAGCGCTCGCCATGATGCTTTCGCTGCTGGCCGGTACGGCCACGGCCCCGACTGCGACCGCAGTTGATTGCACGACCACCATCAAGATTTGGTCATTCGGCGATGTGTTCCTGCCTCGCTTGATTCTTCAGTACAAGAATGAGAATCCAGGTGTGTGCTTCGACATCAAGAAGTCGGACCTCGACCCACTTAACGGCACCAACATGATCACCGCGTGTGCAGCTGCGAACAGCCACACCGGTCCTGACATTGCGGCGGTTGAAATCCAGTATTCAGGTTACTGGCGTTCGTACCCACAGTGCTTCGTTGACCTGCGCACGATGAAGCGCACCAAAGACCAAAAGTCTGCGTCGAGCTTAAAGAGCCTTTACCTTCCATGGCGCTGGAACAACGGTGTTGCTTACAACGGTTCAGTTATTGGCATGCCAACCGATGTGGGCGGCCTCGAAGTTGCTTACCGTTGGGATCTCCTGAAGGCCAAGGGCCTCCCCTACAAGCGCGACGAAGTGAGTGCTGCTATCTCCACCTGGGAGAAGTTCATCGCTTTCGGTGCCAAGTACACCTCGAAGCTGACCGCCGCACAGAAGGCCCAGAAGATCGGGTTCCTCGACAACGCAGGTGCTATCTACACCGCAATGACTGCCCAAGGCGTCATGAAGTACTACAAGAACAACGGAACCGCGAACGGTCAGTTGGTCTACAAGAGCAACCCTTCAGTCAAGAAGGCTTACGACACCACCATTAAGGCGCTGAAAGCGGGTATCGGTACTCGCGTTGCACAGTTCAGTTCCGACTGGACCGTCGGCATGCAAAAGGGCAAGTACGCCATGATGCTCGCTCCAGCCTGGATGATGGATTACATCAAGCAGCAGGCAGCATCGACCTCCGGCAAGTGGGATATCGCCAACATGCCAGGTGGCGGCGGCAACCAGGGTGGTACTCAGCTGACCATTCCAACTGCGGGTAACCCACTCAATCGTCAGGCAGCATTCGACTTCTTGACGTGGTACGTCGCTCCAGAACAGCAGAAGACCGCTTTCTTGACCTACGGCATGTTCCCGACCACGGTCAGCCTCTACAAAGATCCACAGGTCACCGGCTACAAGGATCCGTTCTTCAACAACGCACCTGTCGGCGAGATCTACGCCAGCGGCGTTCAGAAGCTCAAGCCGATCTTTGCAGGCAAGTACGACCGCGCAATCGACAAGGAAATTGGTGCGGCCCTCACGCGCATTGACGTCTTGATCTCTAAGAAGAAGACGTACAACGCAGCAGCAGAGTGGACCAAGGCCATGTCGGAAATTGCGAAGGTTGCACGATAACCAATGCAACTTGAGCAGTCGCCTATCGACGCAGTCGATTCGGCTCAAAGTGCCCCAGCGAAAGGGGGTCGCAGAAATGCGGCCCCCTCGCCATGGCGTACACCGAAGCCGCAAAAGCCTGTAGCCGTTACTGGCATTCATTCACTTAACGGCCGCTGGGCGTACTTGTTCACGAGCCCGTTCTTCATCATGTTCACGATTTTCGGTCTCATCCCGGTCGTGTACTCGGTTTACATCGCGTTCTACCAGTGGGATCCGCTCGATCCTTCGATGCAGACTTTTGTTGGTCTCGACAACTTTAAGTTCCTGATTGAAGACTCCAATTTCTGGAACGCTGTAAGAAACACTTTCAGCATTTGGGCTTTCTCGACGCTGCCACAGATGGCTCTCGCGATTGGCCTTGCGTCCATCTTGCGCAATCCAATCCTGCGCGGCGCCACCGTCTGGCGTACCTTGCTGTTGATTCCGAACATCACGTCTGTTCTGGCTGTTGCACTCGTCTTCGGTCAACTCTTCGGTCGCGACTACGGCATGATCAACTACGTCATCGGGCTGTTTGGCTTCGATCACATCGACTTCGTTGAAGACACCATTCCAGGTCACATCGCAATCGCGACCATGATCACCTGGCGCTGGGTGGGATACAACTCCCTCATCTTCCTCGCAGCAATGCTTGCTATTCCACAGGAGCTCTTCGAATCTGCCGCTATCGATGGCGCGTCGAAGTGGCAAACCTTCCGATACGTCACGCTTCCTCAGCTCAAGAACACGATCACGTTCTTCCTGATTGTCGGAACCATCGGTGGTCTCCAAGTATTTGCGGAACCGTTGATTCTGGGTGGCGCCGGAGGTGGCGCAAATCGCCAGTTCTCAACACTCACCCTGTTCCTGTTTGAGCAGGCATTTATCAACGTCAACTGGGGCTATGGCGCAGCCGTCGGCATCGCGATCACCATCATCGTGCTGATTATTTCTGCCATCAACTTCATGATTACCCGCCGAATTGCGAGCAGTGATAACTAATGACGCAGCTTCTCGAAACTCCTGAAGTCGCCAAGGTAAAGGGTCGCAAACACGGTCGTTGGCAGAAGATGTCGCCACTGAGCTACATCACTCTCGGCCTCGTCGGTTTCTTGTCGCTCTTCCCGTTCTACTGGATGTTTATCGTCGCATCCAACGGAAGTGATGAAATCTCGAAGATTCCACCATCAATCGTCCCTGGCGACAATTTCTTGAAGGTGGTTGCGGACGTCAACTCGATCTTGCCGCAGACGAAGATTCTGTTTGACCTCGTCACCATCGACTGGTTCTACAAGGCATTGCTCAACACATTCTTCGTGGGTTTTTGTATCGCGTTCGTTCAGGTGCTCACATCTGCGCTTGCCGGCTTCGCCTTCGCTAAGCTCAACTTCCGCGGTCGCCGCTTCATGATTCTGTTCATCATCGGCACGATGATGCTTCCGAGTCAGCTGGGCTTGGTTCCGATGTTCATTCTGATGTCTCGGCTCGGATGGGTTGACAGCCTGAAGGCTCTCATCATCCCCGCTCTCGTAAGCGCTTTCGGCGTTTTCTGGATGCGTCAGGTGATCGATGCCCAGGTTCCCAATGAACTTCTCGAGGCAGCAAGCATCGACCGAGCATCGGTCCTCCGGGTGTTCTGGAGTGTCGTCATGCCGATCATTCGCCCAAGCGGCTTCGTCCTCGGCTTGTTCAGCTTCTTGGCGACCTGGAACGACTTCCTCTGGCCCACCCTGGTCTTGCAATCGCCAGACAATTTCACGGCTCAGGTGGCGGTAACGCAGCTAAATGCCTCATACGTGCTCAATTATTCGCTGAACATGGGTGGTGCGCTGATGGCCACCGCTCCTCTGCTTCTGCTGTTCGTTCTCGTCGGTCGACGCCTGGTTCAAGGCGTCATGGACGGCGCGGTGAAGGGCTGACCTCCATCAGCACACCACCTCTCGTGGGCGAAGCCGAAAGGCTTCGCCCACATCTCTTTGTCATGACAACCCGAACGTCCCTAGTGAAAAACTCACAGATAACAACTCCATAACCACCCGCTTGTAAGCGTTTGCAAGAAAGCGGTTTCACGATACTTTTGTCCGAGGTCGTGTTCCGCACACAACCAGTCAGTGTGGATCGGCAAACCTGCTCGATCATGTACTGCTTCACACCTAGAAAGGTTCTTCACATGAAGACACGTTTGACAAAGATTGCTAGCGGTCTGACCGCTGCAGTCATCGTCGCAGGTGGAATTCTCGGCACCACCATCGCACCTGCGTCTGCAGTGCTGACGGCAGCTGAAATTCGCCTGGTCACCCCGGTTCTCGTCGGCGGCACCACCGCATGGGACGGTCAGCAATTGGCAGACCAGTGGGTCGTAAACACTTGGTACGCCGCAGGTA
>JAFMIT010000092.1 GCA_017853815.1 Actinomycetota bacterium | reverse complement strand
CGACGTCGAATCATGCACCTACACCACGAGTCGAAATCTCAACTAGATCCGCAGCGGGCTCGGCATAGGTAACTGCAACCAACTTGTCGCCTTCGTAGACGAACGATGTCACGGAGGCGAGATTGCATTGGCGGCGACGAGGATCGTGAATAAAGAAACGCTTTTCGGCGTCAAGTCGAGCAACCCAAATAGGGAGCTGATGCGAAACACAGACGGCTTCGCGCCCCCGAGCTGCATCGCGAGCTGCCTCAATCGCGACCCGCATACGCGCTGCGATTTCGACGTAAGGCTCACCCCACGACGGCTTAAACGGATTCCACAGATGACGCCACGTCGACGGCATCCGGAGAACGCCATCGCCTACCGAAACGCGCTCACCTTCGAAGACGTTGTCGGCTTCAATCAGATTCAGGTCAGTGTTGAGCGGCAGGTTGTGCACCTGCGCGACAGGGGTTGCGGTTTGTTGAGCCCGTTCGAGTGGCGAGGCAACCACGTAGGCAATGTCTTTGTCCGCGAAATACTCCCCTGCGCGAGTAGCCATCTGCTCACCAAGTGAAGACAAGCGAAAACCAGGAAGTCGCCCGTAAAGGATTTTGGTTGGGTTGTACACCTCACCATGGCGCATGACGTGGACGGTCGTGCGTTCGGTCATGATGTCTCCTCCGAGTCGGACTAGGTGACCTTACGCCGAACTGCGGTACGACGACGACTCGGGCGCCAGCTTGTCTCACCTTGTGCGACAGCGACATCCCGAAGCGCGGCACCGTGCTCGGCGAGCGCCCCCAAGAGCTCCTCAAGCACTGGCTCAGCGGCCAGCACATCAACCTGAAGTCCGTGCTCTTCGCAGGTCTTGGCAGTCTGCGGTCCGATGCAGGCAACCACGGTTGCTGGGTGTGGTTTGCCGGCGATACCGACGAGGTTGCGCACTGTGGCAGATGAGGTGAAAAGCACAGCATCAAATCCTCCGGACTTGATGGCATCGCGAATCTCTACTGCCGGCGGTGCCGCACGGACCGTCCGATAAGCGGTGACATCGTCCACTTCCCAGCCGAGTTCTACGAGCCCAGCCGCGAGAGACTCCGTCGCGATGTCTGCTCGAGGAAGGAAGATGCGATTGATCGGATCCAAAATCTGATCAAACTCAGGAAACTCATCAAGCAAGTCCGACGTAGTCAGATGTTCGGCGAGCGCTAGATCTGGGCGAATGCCGTACTGCGCCAGTTGGGCCGCGGTGCCTTCACCAGTGGTAGCAATCTTGAGGCCAGCGAATGCACGCGCATCTAAGCCATATTCCTGGCACTTAGACCACACTGCAGTCACGGCGTTATGGGACGTGAAGATGATCCATTCGTAGCGACCAGATACCAGACCATGCACTGCACGTTCCATTTGTTGTGGCGTGCGTGGCTGCTCGACAGACAAAGTCGGGACGTCGGTCACGGTCGCGCCGAGCTGTTCGAGTTCGGTGACAACATCGCTCAAAGAATCTTTGGTGCGTGGCAACAAAACTCGCCAGCCAAAAAGAGGCTTCGATTCGAACCACGAGAGTTCCGTGCGCTTCGAAACCGAATCACCAATGATGACCGTGCCATTACCCGCATGGCGTGCCGCTTTGATGGCAGCTGGAAGTTCTTCGAGAGTTGAGACGACGGAACGCTGATCGACTGTCGTACCGTCGCGAGTGATCACGACCGGAGTGTTTGCGGCGCGACCAGCTTTGAGGAGGGACTTTGAGATTTCGGCTGCCTTATCAGCACCGTTGAGTACAACCAGAGTGACTCGACCCGAAACGTGATCGGCCCATTCGAGATCTGGGTCATTACCGTCGACGATGCGGACTTCGTTTGAAGTCGACGACGTCAGTCCTACACCCGTGTAGCCAGCGACACCAGTCACTGTCGAAACTCCAGGAACGAAATCAAAAACAATTTTGGCTTTGGTGAGCGCGGAAGTTTCTCGTGCAAAAGCACCATCGAGAACTGGATCGCCTGCGAGCAGGCGCACCACATTGCGACCCGCTTTGACCGCATCCACGACGGCCTTAGAACGTGCCGCATATTCCAGAGGCAGGCCAGCAGCATCGACGGTCGCGACGACTTCGGTCTCGCTTGCCGCGTGACGGCGGGCGATTGCAGCGGCATCGCTATCAGTGATGATCAAGTCAGCGCTCGAGAGGGCACGCACGGCGCGAACGGTGAGAAGTTCAACATCGCCCGGACCTGCTGCCACCAACGTGACAGTTCCGGACTGGCGGTTACGAATTGCGCTCATGCGCGGGTCACCTCAAGCGTGCGATGTGATGGATACCCGTCAGGTATTAGGGAAGTGGTGCACGCGGCGAGAAACTGCCCCGAGGCCCACGTCCCTAGGTCCGTGACGGGGGTTGAACCACCGAGATGGCCCAACCAGGCGGGGGTTAGGTTAGGCGGGCGGCAGTCGTTTCTCCAAAAATGCGCCGGCCCCACGTCCGAAATCCGGACATTCCTTCGGGCACGACTCGGGTGAGCGGCTAGCGCTTCTTTCGCCCGAAAATCCCAGCAAGCGCACCCAGCAGCGCGACCAGCGCGGCATGCACGCTGTATTTGCGAGCGAGTCGGCTACGGCGAAAGTCGAGAGACTTCCAGCCACTGCGCCGAGCCAGTGAACGCAAGCGCCGGTCGCCATTGACCACGATGGCTCTACCCACAATCGAAAGCATCGGCTGGTCATGGAAAGAATCCGAGTAGGCGGTGCTCGCCATCAAATCGATGCCACGTTCAGCTGCGAGTGCGCTGATGGCCTTGGCCTTTTCTGGTCCGTGGAGGATGGGACCGCTGAGCTCGCCAGTGAACTCATCATCGACGACTTCGGCGACGGTACCGAGTGCACCTGTGAGTCCAAGTTTTTGGGCCAGGATGCTCGCCAAATGCTGCGGCGACGCCGTCACAATCCACACTTGCTCACCGCGCTCTAAATGTGCTTTGGCTAACTCAAGTGTCTGTTGAAAAATCCGCGGCATGAGGTATTCATTAATGACTGGCTCGGCCACTTCGCGTAAGTGCGCATAACTGTGACCGCGCGCAAGTCGAAGCGCATTCTCTTCGATTGCCTGCATGTCACCGATATGTTCTTTGCCGATCGCAACAAACTTCAAGTTCTTCCACACAAAAGCGCGAACATCGTCGTTGGTTAAAAACTTATGATGCTTCAGTCCGCGAGCAAGTTGAAACATCGACGAGCCACGGATCAACGTGTTGTCGAGATCAAAAAACGCCGCGGCTGTCATAGGGGCGTAACCGTAGGTCCTTGGGCCAATGCCGCGCGAATGGAATCGGCTGAAACGCGCCAATAACCAAGTCTTTTTCCGTCGACCACAACCACGGGAATCTCAAGCCAGTATTCGTCAGCCAAGACTGGGTCATCAAGAATCGAAAGCTCTTCCCAATCAGCGCCGGTTTCGCTCGCCACCGCGGTGACCACAACTCGCTGTTCGTCGCACAGATGACAACCGGGTTTGCCGATGAGTTGGATGCGCGCCATTAGAACGCCTCACCTCGCTCGAGAACTAAACGATCGACCATGTCCTGCACAGTACGTCGAAACGCATGGGCGGTCTCAAGGATCGCCGCTGAGTCACTGGCATCTGGCAGTTCGGACGCTTCGAGGGGTTTACCAAATTCGATGATCCATTTGCTCGGCAGTGGAACCAAGCCGAGCGGTCCGAGCAGCGGCCAGGTCGGGGTGACAGGGAAGTACGGCAGCTTCAGGAGTCGGGCAAGCGGTTCAAGATCAGCAATCATCGGATAAGCCTCTTCGGCCCCGACTATCGCAACGGGAATCAACGGCACACCCGCGATTTTCGCGGTCGCAACAAACCCGCCTTTGCCAAATTGTTGAAGCTGGTAGCGCCGCGACCAGGTTTTCCCTACTCCCGCAAAACCCTCTGGCCAAACACCCACCAGCTTGCCAGCGTCAAGCAGACGTAGTGCCTCGGAACGATTGGCATTGGTAGCACCTGAAGCTCGAGCCAAGTCACTCACGATGGGAAGTTCAAAAACCAAATCGGCAGCGAGCATGTGGAGATGTCGGTGCAAAGGATGGTGATCAAAGATTGCGAGCTGAGTCATCAACGCATCGAGCGCGATTGCGCCACTGTGGTTACCCGCCACTAATGCCGGGCCAGACATCGGAAGATTCTCGATGCCTCGAACGTCGAGTCGAAACCATTTTTCTGCCAGCGGTCGCAGTGCCGCCATAAAGACTCGGTCTGTCAGCTCCTTATCGAAACCTGAGGTATCGGTGCGCTGTTTGCCGAACGTTCTATCTCGGAGAATGTCTATCACTGAGCGATCTGCTGGCTCCGGACCAGTGTCACCCGCTCTGCGTGCGGCCTGGGAGGGCGTCAGATTCATCTGCCCTCCCAAACCAACAGCAAAATTGTGATCGCTACTTGCGGCGTTGTGCGCGAGTCTTGCGAAGGTTCTTGCGGTGCTTCTTCTTCGCCATACGCTTGCGGCGCTTCTTGATTACGGAGCCCACGAATGTTCCTGTCCCTAGTGATGCTTTGCGAGCGAAGCCTAAGTCGCTCGAGGTTTAAGTGAGAACTGGGGGTTAGGCAGTGGCAACAAACGAATCGCGCAGGTAATCCGTCACTGCTGATTCTGGGACGCGGTAACTGCGTCCGACCTGGACTGCTTGAAGTTCGCCTGCATGCACGAGGCGGTAAACAGTCATCTTGGAGACTCGCATAACAGCTGCAACTTCGGCGACGGTAAGGAACTTTGGATCGTTCACAAGTGGTCGTGGTGCAGTGCTCATTGAATCTCCCTGAAGTATTCGCAGCGGTCCCCGAATCCGTCATGCTGTGCGGAGGTTAATACCGTCTGTACAGGAGTCAAGAGGCGGCTGAATTACACCGTTGTAATTCAGCCTTAAGTGCGCCGTAAAAACTTTCTAAAACGCAGCTGATGGATCTGCGATGAGACCGTGGTGCGGAAAAATTGCACGTCTCGTCGCCATGATGCATCGATCAATTTCGTTGTTGGGATCCCAGCCATCATCGAAACGCGCGTACTCAACATTCGCGTCCTCAGTGAACGAAACTTTTTCTTCTTGATGAGTGGCGATGGCGGCGAGATGAGTCCAGATTTTCGGCACGACATCAAACAGCGCGTAACCACCACCACCGACAGCGATCCACTTTCCTAGAGCAAACGTGTGGGCCCACTCATGGATCAGTCGGTATGAAGCACGCTGACCGTCAATCGTCAGATTCATGTGCGTTAGCGGATCATCGCGATGCGAATCGCAACCATGCTGACTGAAAATGATTTGAGGTTTGAAATCGTCAAGTAGTACTGGCACTACACCTTCAAATGCTCGCAACCACGCAGCATCGTCTACACCAGCGGGCAGCGGAATATTGACCGCAAAACCTTTTGCGTTAGGTCCACCAATATCTGAAACATGACCAGTCCCAGGGAACAACGTCTTGCCGGATTCGTGGATTGAGATTGTCATGACGCGAGGGTCATCCCAAAAAATCGCCTCCACACCATCCCCGTGGTGTGCGTCGACGTCGATATAGGCAATTCGCTCAATACCCTGTGAAAGTAGCCACGAAATGCTCACAGCGATGTCGTTGTAGACACAAAAACCCGAAGCTCTGGCGGGCATCGCATGATGCAAGCCGCCAGCAAGGTTGAGACCGTGCATCGCGTCTGCTCGAGCAACTGCGCGTGTGGCCGCAAATGTTGCGGCGCATACGTTCACTGAGGCTTGGTGCATACCTTCAAAGACAGGCACATCCAGTGATGCCAGTCCGAAGCCAGGCATAGCATGGCCATCCGCGGCGCCTGCGGTGTTGACGGCCTCGATGTATTCGTCGGTGTGCACCGAGCGAATCAAGTGTTCATCGAAGTCTTCGGCCATCTCAGCGGTTGTGACGTGCTCTGCATCGAGAAGCGAGTGCGACTCAATGTTGTCGTACGTCAACATCACTCGAATAGGCGCAAGCGGATGGTTCGGCCCAAAGTCATACGCCTTGAGTCGACGATCGACGACAACCAGTGTCTCGTCGACCATAGCTGTCAGCCGCTAGCCAATTGCTGCGAGCGATCGCGGGCAGCTTCCATCGCAGTGACAAAAGCCGCACGAACTTTGTGGTCATCCAGCTCGCGCAAAGCGGCTGCAGTAGTGCCAGCAGGAGACGTCACATTTTCGCGAAGCACTGTCGGGTGCTCTCCCGTTTCACGAAGCATGGCTGCGGCGCCCACCACTGTCTGCACGACCAAATCGTGTGCCGTCGCACGTGGCAATCCGAGCACCACTCCAGCCTCGATCATGGCTTCAACAACATAAAAAATATACGCAGGGCCAGAGCCAGAAATTGCGGTCACAGCATCTTGGTATTTCTCAGGCACAGTGACGGTTTTGCCGACCGC
>JAFMIT010000091.1 GCA_017853815.1 Actinomycetota bacterium | reverse complement strand
GAAGAAGACCCCGAGTTGATAACCAGAACTTTCACTTCTGGGACTCCTGCTGGCCCTGTTGAGCTTGAATTGCCGTTATCGCGACGGTGTTGACGATGTCAGGCGCCGTGCACCCACGCGACAAGTCGTTCACTGGTTTGCGAAGACCTTGAAGTACCGGTCCGATGGCGACGGCATTTGAAGATCGCTGAACTGCTTTGTAGGCCGTATTTCCACTATTGAGATCGGGGAAAATCAACACGGTGGCGCGGCCAGCAACATTGTTGTCTGGCATCTTGGATCGTCCCACGCCTTCATCGACGGCAGCGTCGTACTGAATAGGTCCAGCCACAGGCAGATCTGGAAACGCGGTCTCGAGCAGTTCCGTCGCGAGCCGAACTTTGTCTACGTCTTCACCGCTGCCAGATTCACCGGTCGAATACGAAAGCATTGCGACTCTTGGATCGATTCCAAACGCAACCGCGGTGGAGACGGTTGATGCTGCGATGTCTGCAAGTTGTTGAGCAGTCGGATCCGGATTGACAGCGCAGTCGGCGAACGCGAGAACCCGATCAGGCAGACACATCAAAAAGGTGCTCGACACCAGCGATACATCTGGAGTGGTCTTGATGACTTCAAGAGCTGGACGAATTGTTTCGGCAGTGGTGTGGGTCGCGCCCGACACCATGCCGTCGGCATATCCCATGTGTACAAGCATCGTGCCAAAGTAACTCGCATCAGACATCCGATCGAGGGCATCCGCAAGCGTTACTCCCTTATGCGCTCGAAGGTGCGCGTACTCCGCGGCGAATTCTTCAAGATGAGACGAATGGATGGGATCAATGATCTCAGCGTCACCCAAACTCAACCCAAAAGACTTTGCCCGAGCACGCACTTCTGAAGGATCTCCCAACAAAGTAATTGAACAGATGCCACCATGAAGTAATTCGTCAGCGGCTCTCAGGATTCGTTCTTCGGTACCTTCGGGAAGCACTATGTGGCGTTTGTTTGCGCGGGCTCGCTCAAGCAAACTCACTTGGAACATCAACGGAGTGACCACAGAAGTACTAGAGATTTGAATGACGTGTGAGAGTTCTTCTCGATCGACATGGCTGGTGAACTCTGCCAAT
Source organism: Actinomycetota bacterium (assembly GCA_017853815.1). Classification (GTDB taxonomy): domain Bacteria; phylum Actinomycetota; class Actinomycetes; order S36-B12; family UBA5976; genus JAFMIT01. The sequence goes on along the minus strand of JAFMIT010000091.1, from coordinate 5,336 downwards.
GCCGCCGCAATCTTGCGGCGATTGCCTGGTCGAATCTCGCCGCGAAGTTGATCGAGAGTATGCAGCGTCTGGTACGTATCTGGAGTCACAGCGATGGCAGGTAGATGCGCTGAGCGCAGAAGTTGGATCGTCAAGTCGTCTGGAATCACGCCACACGTGAGCACAACACCGGCAGGCATCGGCATGTTGGGAGCGCTCGCAACCGCAGCCGCAGCAACCGCTAAGTCAGAACGGTCGCCAGCAGCCACGAGCAAGGTGCCTGCATCGAGCAGACCAAGAACGACAGGCACATGTCCAGAACCTGCGACGTAACGTTCAACCTCGCGCTGCAAGTTAGGGCCGTCACCTGCCAACACCACGCCATGTAATCCAGTTGCTACTTCTCCGACGGTGAGCGCCGCGAGTACGGGAACTTCGTTAAGGACATAGGTCGGCGAATCGCCGGGTAGAGATTTCTCGTTGATCTCGCGGCGAATGTCATCTGCAATCCGCGGGTCAACACGATTAACTATCGTCGCGACAACACTGCACCCATGTTCTTGGAGAACGTGCGTGGCATGCCCAGTCGCAATCTCGACATCTTCAACGTTCTTTTCAACCCCTGAAACCACGAGCAAAACTGGACTCGCCAAATTTGCTGCCAGCTCAGCATTGAGTTCCAACTCCGTACCTGCGGCAGCAGACACGTAATCAGTGCCGACAATCAAAATGAAATCAAAGCGCTGCTTGAGTTGTTGGAATGCCTCAACCGCTGCCGCAATCACTTTGTCTGGCTGACCAGCTTCGAGATAGTGCGCGATATCGCTGTAGGTGTACGGACACGCTTCTTCGTATGTCTGATTCAGGCTGTACTGATTGAGGAGCAACTCCACGAGCGGATCGCGCGCCGGAATATCGCCAACAACAGGCCGAAATATCCCGATGCGACCCACTTGGCTCGCAAGCATGTCCATAACTCCAAGTGCAGCGAGTGCCTTGCCAGCCCGATTCTGAGCTGCGGTGATGTACAAGCTTTTGGGCACAATCATTCCTCTTGTCGAAGACCCCAATCGTATCGAGGGATGAGTAGTCAGAACCTGTCCAAAAGTCCCGTCTTGCGGGAAAGCGATGCTGCGCAGATAGCCTTGGAGACCTGAGGAGGACGACATGTTGCGCTGGTGGGAAGACGCGGTTTTTTATCAGGTGTATCCGCGTTCCTTTAGGGATTCAAACGGCGATGGCATTGGCGACCTCAAAGGCATCACTAAGCAATTGGACTACATCGCTCAGCTTGGCGTTGATGCGCTCTGGCTCAGTCCCTTTTATCCATCGCCGCAGGTCGATGCCGGCTACGACGTGTCGGACTATTGCGATGTGGATCCGCAGTTTGGCACCCTCGCAGATTTTGATGAGCTCTTGTCTCAAGCTCATGCTCGCGGACTGAAAGTCACCATAGACATCGTTCCAAACCATTGTTCGAACCAACATCCTTGGTTCCTCGCAGCCGTCGCCGCCGGTCGCGGTAGCGCCGAACGTGCACGCTTTCATTTTGTCGACGGGCGAGGAGACAACGGCAACGAACCACCGAGCAATTGGACGAGTGTGTTCGGTGGACCATCGTGGACGCGGGTGCCAGAACCCGATGGCTCGCCTGGGCAGTGGTACTACCACTTGTTCGCAGCAGAACAGCCAGATTTCAATTGGGAGCATCCCGATGTACTCGCAGAGTTTGAACGCATCTTTCGGTTTTGGCTCGACCGTGGTGTCGACGGTTTCAGAATCGATGTTTCAGATGCTCTCATCAAAGACACCTCTTGGACAGACACCGAAGGTCGCTGGCCGCTGATTCCAAAAGATGACTCGTGCGGAGTGCATCAGATTTATCGTCACCTCAGACGCGTCATGGATGAATACCCAGGCGATCGAATGGCTGTGGTGGAGACCGGTGCCTCCGATGACATCGTGGCGCTCTTCATCCGACCAGACGAGATGCACCTTGCCTTCAATTTTCGTTTCGTCAAAGCACAGTGGAGCGCCAAGGATTTCAGAGCGGCTATCGAAGAATCCCTCGCTGCAAATGTCGCTGTAGGAGCGCCGACGACGTGGGTGAGCGAAAACCATGACGTAACTCGAAGCGTCACGCGGTATGGAAGCAATCTCAATCTCGAAGGTGCGTACATTCCAGGTGTGAGCGGCGGTGCCGATGTTGATGTCCAACGTGGTCGCCTGCGGGCACGCGCCATCGCGATTCTCTTGTTGAGTTTGCCGGGGGCGGTGTACATCTACAACGGCCAAGAACTCGGTCTCCACAACATCGACGATCTTCCCGACGATGTGATTCAGGACCCTTCGTTTTTTAGAACTCAAGGCGCGGTTCGCGGGCGCGACGGGTGCCGAATTCCATTGCCGTGGGTGCACGACGCAACGGCAGCTGGATTTAGTGATACTGAGACCACGTGGCTCCCTGTCTCTGAAAGCTATCGCTCGCTGGCCGTCGATCAACAGATCCCAGATGCCAACTCAATGTTGACTTTGTATCGGGACATGGTGGCATTGCGAAAAAGCTCACCCGCGCTGCGCCATGGTCGTCTTGAATGGACGGATGCAGCTGAAGGGCTATTGACCTACGAGGTGAGTTATGAAGGCGAAACTCTCGCGGTTGTCGTTAATTTCGGCGATGAGCCCGCCGGCTTGCCAGAAGGTCCAGTTCTGATGATGTCATCCCCGCTCGATAGCTCGAGACAACTCCCTGCCGATGCTGCCGCAATCGTCCGAAAGTTCTGAATTTATAAGCAAACTTGGCTATCGACTATCGAAACGATAGTTGACGGCACTTGCTACACTCTTTTCTTAATACGCAAAGGAGCGTCCCCGTTTACATCTGGCAACACCGCCGGGTGAACACAAAACCATTATGACCTCGAGTCAGCCACATAAACAGACACACAGATCGACCCCGAACAAAACCACTCCACTCGATCCTGAGCGCCTGACTTCTCTCCTCGCGCGCGAATGGGATACCTACACACATCACACCCAGAGTTCGCATAACGAATTCGAAAACGCAGTGCGCGTGATTCCACTTGGTGTGACTTCCAGTTTCCAGCATTGGGACCCGTACCCAATCTCGATCGTCTCAGCCAACGGCGCCTGGATGAAGGACGTTGATGGCCGCGACCTGCTCGATCTCTCGATGGGCTTCGGAGCCATGCTCGCAGGTCACCTCAACCCTGCTGTCGTGGCAGAAATCGAATCGACGCTTGATGTCGGAACCCTTTTCGTGACGCCTTCACCGAGTGCACGCGATGCCGCTCAAAGAATTTGCCGTCGCTTCGCGATCGAGCAAGTGCGATTCACAAACTCTGGCACCGAAGCAACCATGTACGCAGTGCGTACTGCACGAGCAGCCTCCGGTCGCCTCGATATCGTCAAAGTAGAAGGCGGCTACCACGGTTCTTACGACCCATTAATGGTGTCTGCAAAACCATCAATTGCCGACGCCGGCGATGCTAATAACCCTGACGCTGTGTACCCATACGGCACCGTCTCGGGCAACGTTCACGTAGTTCCCTACAACAACCTCGAGGCGCTAGAGCGCGTCTTCGCAGCTCATGCCAAAGACATTGCATGTTTCATTGTTGAACCAGTGCTCGAAAACATCGGCATTGTTCTGCCCGATGCGGGATACCTCGAAGGTGTTCGCGCATTGTGCGATCAGTACGACGTCATTTTGATTTTTGATGAAGTGAAAACTGGCCTCACTGCCGGTCCGCAGGGAGCTGCTCAACGACTCGGTGTCACCCCAGACCTCATTTGCCTCGCCAAATCAATCGGTGGCGGTGTTCCACTAGCAGCATTCGGTGGCAAGCAGAAGTACATGGCTGCGGTCACTGATGGTCGCATGGCTCACTTCGGCACGTTCAATGGAAATCCCCTCGCGATGGCTGGTGTTCGCGCGATCGACAAGATCTGCACTGTCGAATCACTCGGCCAAGCAGAGGCTTTGAATCTCGATGCACTCAACCGAATTACCGAGATCATCAATGAGTATGAACTGCCTGCACATACCGTCGGTTTCGGTATCAAAGGCTGCATCACATGGTCAGCTACCCCCGTGCGCAACTACCGCGATTACAAAGCAACTGACTTCCAGATCGCCGAGTTGTCGTGGCTCTGGTCACTTAATCGTGGCATCATTACGCCACCGGGTCTTGACGAACAATGGCTAGTGAGCCTCGCTCACACCCAGCGTGAAATCGATCTCCTGGTCGAAGATTTCCGAGAACTTGCGCAGGCATTGCGCGCATAGTTTCGGGCGGGATATGCAGTGGGGTTCGCTTCGGCGGGCCCCACTGCGCATTTGTCAGACAGCTACTTTTTACTGCTCGAGTTGTTCGAGCATCGCAGCGATTTCTGTGACGGGCAGAGCGCATACAAAATTGCGACACACATACGCGGTTGGATTCCCATCTACCTGCGTGCGACCCTTTAGTAATGGCATGTCGCTATCTTTGCCAATCGCGACGACAATCGATGGGTCGACTCTTCTGAAAATGGCATTTCGTAACGGCGCGACGCTCGGGAAATCACCGACTAATGCGACTTCTCTCGAAGGCGCGAGCAATCGCGCTGCCGCAGCGAGGCCGGTCCCGACAACGCGCGGATGACGTGCGAGCGGCGACACTACCGCGAGCGCGCGTTCAGCCTTCTCGATCCATTGGTGCTCGCCCATGAGCGCACCGAACTGCAGCATGACCTCTGCTGCCATCAACCAACCCGACGGCTCGGCGCCATCTTGAGGTTGCTTCAGCCGAGCAAACAGATCAGTGGCCGCAGCAGGCGTGTCGAACATACTGCCGTCGGTATCGAGAAAGTCCTCTGAAACCACTCGCAGGAGCTCGCCGCACGCCTCAAGGTAGGAATGCGTTCCTGTCGCTTGGTAGAGAGTGATGAGTCCGTAGGCAAGGTGGGTGTAATCGTCGAGTACACCCGCGCTTGTTCCCGGTCGTCCACCCAATGATGAACGAATGACGCGACCATCGTCGTGAACATGATGCTCCAACAAATAGTCAGCGGTTCGCCTTGCCGCTTCAAGTAGATCATCGCGTTCGAGAGCGATTCCAGCCTTTACGAGCGCAGCAATCGTGAGCCCGTTCCACGAGGTGACTACCTTGGCGTCAAGACCTGGCCGAACCCGAAGTTCGCGTGCTTTGAACAAAGTCTCACGCCACTGCTGATACAGGTTTTCGTCTTCTGGATCTATCAAGAGCTGAAGAGTCGAAAGCCCGTCTTCAAAAGTTCCATCGCTCGTGACACCGAAAAGCCAGGCTGCTTCGGCTGCTGCTGACCCCAAAACT
>JAFMIT010000090.1 GCA_017853815.1 Actinomycetota bacterium | reverse complement strand
CCGAGGAAGAGCGAGCGCTCATCGAGAAAACCAACAATGTCACTGAGAGAAATTCCTTTGATGATTCTGCTGCCAATGAAAGGTGCAGCAGGCACAGGATTCTCAAGAGACACTGCTGACCGTTGGGTGTCGACGGGGATGTCAACAGCTTCCTTTGCAGCAATTTTGCGAGTGCGCAGGGCAGGCAACTCCACACCCGGAGTCCCCCTCTTGACTCCGATGAACGCGTCCATCAAGCGCAGTCCCTCGAAAGCGTCGCGCGCGTAACGCACTTCTCCTTGGTAAATCTCGGCGAGATCTTGCTCTACAAAGCCTCGTGTGAGGGCGGCGCCTCCAAGAATGACAGGGAATTTCGTGGCGATGCCCCGCTCATTCATGTCGATCAGATTTTCTTTCATGATCACGGTGGATTTCACCAGCAGACCACTCATACCAACCACGTCGGCCTCGTGCTCCTCAGCGGCCTCGATGATGGCGGAAATGGGTTGCTTGATGCCGATGTTCACTACTCGATAGCCGTTGTTGGTGAGAATGATGTCGACGAGGTTTTTGCCGATGTCGTGAACGTCGCCTTTGACGGTCGCCAGCACGATAGTGCCTTTGCCGCTCTCGTCGCTCTTCTCCATGTGTGGTTCCAAGATGCTGACCGCATACTTCATCACCTCAGCCGATTGCAGCACGAACGGCAATTGCATCACGCCAGAAGCGAAACGCTCTCCTACCACCTTCATGCCATTGAGCAGATGATCATTCACAATGGCCAGAGCAGGTTTTTCGCTCAGCGCCTGGGCCAAATCATCTTCTATGCCGGTGCGTTCACCATCGATGATGCGTCGCTCGAGCCGCTCAAATAACTCGAGTTCGGCCAGTTCTTCGGCCCGAGAACGACCAGACGATTGTGCGTTGACATCCGCGAAAACTTCGAGATACTGCTGAACGGGATCAAAAGTGCAGACGTCGCCGTCAAACTCACGACGATCAAAAAGTAAATCCTGTGCCGCTTTCAGCTGCTCCTCAGGGATACGTGCGAGCGGCAGAATCTTCGATGCATGAGCAATAGCTGCGTCTAGCCCGACAGCCATGCATTCGTGAAGGAACACGCTGTTGAGCACTTGTCGAGCGGCGGGATTGAGACCGAACGAAACATTGGAGAGGCCAAGAACCGTCTGAACCGCTGGATACTCAATCTTGATCTGGCGAATTGCTTCAATGGTCGCGATGGCATCGCCGCGAGTCTCTTCTTGCCCTGTAGCAACTGGGAAGGTCAGCATGTCCAGCATGATGTCCGACGTCTGCATTCCCCAGTTGACCGTGAGGTCTTTGATCAGTCGGCGGGCAATCGCGAGTTTGTGATCTGCTGTGCGCGCCTGACCCTCTTCGTCGATGACCAAGGCAACAACAGCAGCTCCGTGTTCTTTGACAAGGCGCATAATCTTTTGGAATCGACTGTTTTCGCCGTCGCCATCTTCATAGTTGACGCTGTTGACAATTGCGCGTCCACCGAGCATTTCGAGCCCGGCCTCTAAAACCGCTGGCTCGGTAGAGTCCAACATAATGGGTAGGGTCGATGCCGTCGCTAGCAGTGAAGCAAGTTGCTTCATGTCGGCTACGCCGTCTCGACCGACGTAATCCACGCAGAGGTCTAGAACGTTGGCTCCGTCCCGAATCTGATCTTTGGCGATTTCGAGGCAACGTTCCATGTCACTGGCGAGCATCGCCTCCCGAAACGCTTTGGAGCCGTTGGCGTTGGTTCTTTCGCCCACCGCGAGGTAGGAGGATTCCTGTTCAAAAGGCACAGATACATACAGCGACGATGTGCTTGGTTCGAGGATCGGCGTACGACGAGCCGGCGTCAGGTCTTTAACCGCGTTCACCACTGCTGCTAGGTGCTCTGGGGTGGTGCCGCAGCAGCCACCAACCATCTGGAGTCCGTACTGATCGATAAATTGAACGTGAGCAGCCGCTAGTTCATCGGGGCCAAGCGGGTAGTGCGCACCATCACTTGTCAAAATCGGCAAACCCGCGTTGGGCATTGCGGAAATCATCGTGGAACTATGGCGAGACAAATGCCGCAGGTGTTCAGACATCTCGGCTGGACCAGTAGCGCAGTTGAGACCGATCATTTCGACGCCCAGTGGAGCCAGTGCGGTTAGCGCTGCGCCGATTTCACTTCCGAGCAGCATGGTGCCGGTCGTTTCAACCGTCACATGAACCCATACCGGAATATCTCGGCCGAGCTTTCGCTTAGCGCGGTTGGCTCCAATTACCGCTGCCTTGGCTTGGAGCAAGTCCTGTGCAGTTTCGACCAAAAGCGCCGAAGCGCCACCTGCAATGAGCCCTTCACATTGGGTTTGAAAAGCATCTCTCAAGGTTGCGAACGGGAGGTGTCCAAGGGTGGGCAGCTTGGTTCCAGGCCCGATAGATCCAACAACCCACCGAGGTCGATCTGCGCTGCTGTAGCTCTTCGCCACCTCGAGTGCAATCTGAGCCGACGCTAGGTTGTACTCGTAAATACGTTCTGGAATGTCATACTCAGCGAGATTTGCGAGGTTTGCACCAAAAGAGTTGGTTTCAACGAAATCGACGCCGGCTTCGAAATACGCTGCGTGAACGCTGCCGACAATATCTGGCCGCGAAATATTGAGCACTTCGTTGCAGCCCTCGAGCCCTTGAAAATCGTCGAGGGTTGGACCAGCCGCTTGCAACATTGTTCCCATTGCGCCGTCACCAACAACGACGCGGTCTCGAAGGGCGAGACGGAGGGATTCATATGACGGACTCATTGAGGGCAGTCTAACGGTTGGACTAGGTGCAACTTTGGGGTCAAAGCGAGTCACTGCGTGACAAGTGCTGGACACTGAATAGTCTTATCGGTGAGTTGACGGAGGCTTCATGGATGAAAACGGACAGACCAGCCCCCTGGACGATGTATCGCTCCAGTCGGACATCGACGCTGCCTCCGCTCTCAACATTCCTCGGTCCCTGAGAAACCCGGTGATGTTGCTTGCCTTCGAGGGATGGAACGATGCTGCAGAGTCGGCTACTGACGCGATTGACCATCTTGCCGAAATTTGGAATGCGAAAACCATTCGTGAAGTTGAAGCTGAAGACTTCTTCGATTTTCAGGTAACGCGGCCACATCTATCAACTGACGCACAGGGCACCCGCGAAATAATCTGGCCCTCTACGTCAATCAGTGTTGCGCTGATGCCGCGGGCGAATTACGACATTGTGCTTGTTCGGGGCGTAGAGCCAAACCTCAAATGGCGAACCTTCAGCCGCGAGGTGCTCAAGGCCGCGCAAGATTTGCATGTCACCATGGCAATCGGCATTGGAGCGCTACTGTCTGACAACGCTCACACCCGCCCCTTCCCCATCTACGCAACGACAATGTCGCTCGACTTTCCACCGCTGCTCAACTTCGCACCCTCAGAGTACGAAGGGCCAACTGGAATTCTTGGAGTGGTGCTCGAATCTCTCGCATCAAACGGCATCCCTGCTGGATCTTTGTGGGTACAGGTGCCTCACTACGTTGCTGCATCGCCCTGCCCCAAAGCCACCCTGGCTTTGCTATCGCGGTTAGAAGAAGTTTTGGATATTCCAGTTGAGCTAGCCGATCTCACGGAAGCGGCAGCCGAATGGGAGACCGATATCGACGCGATGACCGAAGATGACGAAGAACTGTCCGGATACGTCAAGAGCCTCGAAGAAGGAAACGACGACAATCCAGACGAGCCGTCAGAATCGATCGCCGACGAGTTCGAACGCTACCTCAGACGTCGCAATCCCAATTAGGAATCAAGCATTCACTTCTGAGACGAGCGATGGCTTCGAATAAGTTCCACCGCGGCCGCGGTCGAAGGATCGAGAGCGCTGGTATCACCGCTGCTCAATGTTGGCGTGATCGCATTTGCAACGGTCTTGCCTAGCTCAACTCCCCACTGGTCAAACGAACCAATTCCCCAAATCAGTCCCTGAACCAGAGTGATGTGCTCGTAGAGCGCAACGAGCTGTCCCAAAACTCTCGGTGACAATTGTGGGTACATAATCAAAGTCGACGGGCGATTGCCCGGCATTACTTTGTGTGGAACCAAATCCTCCCGAGTTCCATCAGCAGCTACTTCGTCCGCATTCTTACCGAAAGCCAAGACGCTCGCCTGCGCTAGCACGTTTGAGAGCAACAAGTCGTGGTGACTACCAAGATCGTGAACGGGCGAAATGCCTACCAGGAAATCAACAGGGACAACTGAGGTTCCCTGATGAAGCAATTGATGGAAAGAGTGCTGACCATTCGTGCCAGGCTCTCCCCAATAAACCGGGCTTGTCTCCACTTCGACGGGCAGACCGTCCAACATGACAGATTTGCCATTGCTTTCCATGAGCATCTGCTGCAGATACGCGGGGAATCGCTTGAGGTAATTGTCATAAGGAAGTACAGCGTGGCTTTGGCAGCCAAAGAAATTCCGGTACCAAATACTCAGAAGCGCCATGAGGTAGACGACGTTCGTTTCCGCTGGTTCGTGGACGAAATACTCGTCCATGTCATGAAAACCAGCGAGCAGGTCGTCGAAGCCGGATGGCCCGATGGCAATCATGGTGGAAAGGCCGATGGCACTATCCATCGAGAATCGTCCGCCGACCCAATCCCAGAAACCAAAGACGTTTTCAGAAGAAATACCGAATTCAGCAACGAGAGTGGCATTGGTGCTTAACGCGGCGAAGTGACGATCCGATCGGAACTGGTCTCCGAGTGCCTTCGCAAGCCACTGTTTAGCAGTTGACGCATTCGTCATGGTCTCCGCGGTCGTAAACGTCTTCGATGCGACGATGAACAAGGTTGTTTCTGGGTCTGAGTTCACAAGAGCTTCGGCCATGTCTGAAGCGTCTACATTGGACACAAACGCAAACGAAAGATTGCGTTGACTGAAAGCCCTGAGAGCCTCAAACGCCATCACCGGACCAAGATCTGAACCGCCGATGCCGATGTTGACGATACGCGTGATTGGCTTTCCAGTGCTACCGACAAAATCGCCCGAGCGAATCTTCTCGGCGAATGTCTTCATGTTCGCGAGTACTGCATGAACGTCCTGCACGACATCAATGCCATCAATTTCGAGCACGTCCGATTTGGGTTTACGCAAGGCAGTGTGCAGGACTGAACGATTTTCGGTGACGTTGATGCGCTCGCCCCGAAACATCGCCTGAATTCCTTCGGCCACTCGTCGCGTTCGCGCAAGCTCGAGCAATAATTGACGAACTTCGTCATCAATCAGGTGCTTGGAAAAATCGAAATTGATGCCACAGGCCTTGAGAGAGAACTCCGAAACCCGGTGTGGGTTTTCGGCAAATGCCGAACGAAGCGTCCATTCGTCCATGGCCTCACGCTTATTTTCGAGCGCTTTCCATTCAGCCAAATCAGTCAGCATGTCTTCCCTCTTAGAGTCCGATTCCGAGTAAAGCGTCTATAGCCCGTGCAACAAGTCCTTGAGCCACGTTATCCGACTCATCCCCGCTGAGACTGGCAGTCGCCCATGCGTCGACGGCAGCCAACGCGGCTGGAGAATCTAAATCGTTTGCCAATGCCAGTCGAATCTGCGCGAGCAAAGCTTCGGCATCGGCTCCGGATTGAAGAGACAAAGCGCTGCGCCAGAGTTCAAGACGTCGCTGCGCTTGCTCCAGCAACGCAGCTGTCCATTCCCAGTCGCTCGAGTAGTGATTCGACATGATGGCAAGCCGAATGGCCATGGGATCAACCCCTTGGTCACGCAGTTGAGAAATGAAAACCAGGTTCCCTAAAGACTTACTCATCTTGGCGCCGTCGAGACTGACCATACCTGCATGCAAGTAGGTGTTGGCGAAGTCCGCGAACTTTCCTGACGCCTGGACTTGAGCGCGACACATTTCGTGGTGCGGAAAGGAAAGATCGCTTCCTCCGCCTTGGACTGTGAGCGAGTCGCCAAGGAAGTCGAGTGCAATAGCAACGCATTCAATGTGCCAGCCAGGGCGACCGGTTCCGAAACTTGTCTCCCATGCAGGCTCATCTGGCTTCGATCGAACCCACAAGATGGGATCCAGAGGGCTTCGCTTTCCGTCGCGAAGAGGGTCTCCCCCGCGCTCAGCGAATACCTCAATCATTTGGGCGGACGACAAATGGCTTACAGCTCCAAAGTCCCTCACGCTCGTGAGATCGAAATACAGGTCGCCGTCGAGCGAATAGGTGCAGCCTCGGATCACCAACAATTCGATCCAAGAGATGATGCCTTGGATGTGCTCCGTGACCGTGACATAGTGGTCTGGCGGCAGAATTCGCAGAGCCGTCATGTCATCGCGAAAACGATTCATCTCCCGAAGTGCAATGTCTTGCCAGTGCTGGTTCGTGGAGCGAGCTCTCTCGAAGAGCGGGTCATCGATGTCGGTGGCGGTTTGGACATACGAAACTCGTGAACC
>JAFMIT010000089.1 GCA_017853815.1 Actinomycetota bacterium | reverse complement strand
CGACCGATGCCGCCAAACTCAAAGGCCCCGCAAACTGAATCTTGAGCCAGCCAGAATGATCGGCAGCGACCCGTTCCAGACCATCAATGTCTTCGGCAAGCCACGACTTCGCTCGCCGCATCACACGACCTTCGCCTGGCACGAGGCGATAACCCGACGGCATCGTCTCGACTCCAAGCGCCGAATCGACTTTGTTTAACAATCCAAACGTGCGACCAATCATGTCGCCACCAGGTCCACGCGCAGGCAGTTCGGGCACGTACACAATGTCCGGAACAGTGTCAGTGATGATGTCGAGCGCATCGCTCACAGATACACCTGGCATTGAACCAATGCCAGTAGCTACCCCACTGATGAGCTGCTTCATCAGATTCGCGAAGACGAATCAATCATGACAGAGCCAACAACGCGATCACCGTCATAGAAGACCGCCTGCTGCCCAGGTGCAACACCTTTAATAAAACTGTCGGTGACAAAAGTCAGCGAATCCTCTGAAACCTCAGTCACAGTGCACGCCACTTCGGTTCCGTGCGCTCGCCACTGCATTCCCAGCTTGGCACCAGCCGCAATAGGCGACTGCGTCCACGTCGGCTTCACACCACGAACACAGTTGACTTCCAACAAGCGCGGCGGCCCGACCATGACTGTGCGCGACTTAACGTCAATGCCAGTGACATATCGAGGGGCGCCGTCGTCTGCCGGCACACCGAGCGCCAATCCTCGTCGCTGACCGATAGTGAACGTGTGCGCGCCTTGGTGCGTACCCAAAACAGCGCCCGACTCGGCGTCAACAATCTGCCCTGGCTGTTCGCCAAGTCGCGACTGCAAAAAGCCCGCTGTATCGCCATCAGGAATGAAACAAATGTCATGGCTGTCCGGCTTCTTTGCCACCAACAAATCCATGCTCTCGGCTTCAAGTCGAATGTCAGGCTTGGTCGTATCCCCCACCGGAAACATCGCACGATCGAGCTGCCATTGCTCGAGCACGCCGAGCACATATGACTGATCCTTTTGTGGATCCACTGCCCGCCGCAAAGCCATGGTGCCATCAGCATCCCGACTCACCAACGCATAGTGGCCAGTGCACACCGCATCAAAACCCAGTGCCAGCGCCCTATCAAGCAGCGCCGAAAACTTAATTTTCTCGTTGCAACGCAAACACGGATTAGGCGTTCGACCTTCTGAGTATTCGGCCAAGAAATCATCGACCACGCCGGCCTTAAATTCTTCGGCCATATCCCAGATATAGAAAGGAATACCTAAAACGTCAGCTGCACGACGCGCATCGCGTGAATCTTCGAGCGAGCAACACCCACGGGCACCCGACCGAAACGACTGCGGATTTGCTGACAACGCTAGGTGCACACCTGTCACCTCGTGGCCCGCCGCGACCACTCGAGCAGCAGCCACTGCAGAATCCACACCGCCCGAAAGGGCTGCCAAAACGCGCATAACCGTATTGTCTCAGTTTTGAGATTTCAGTGCTTTGCCAGCACGACGTGCACGCTCGACAGCGGCTGGCAAAGCGGCCCCGAGAGCCACAATGTCGGCTGACGTCGACGTCCGGCCGAGGGAAAACCTCAAAGCCCCGACCGCATCACTCACGGGCACACCCATGGCCAACAAAACATGCGATGGCTGTGGAATGCCTGCAGTGCACGCTGAGCCTGTCGACACCTGCACACCAGCAGCGTCAAGCAACATCAACAGTGCATCACCTTCACACCCATCAAAAGTGAAGTGAGCATTGCCAGGCAAACGTCGTACCGCATCTGCTTCATCGATAGCACCACGAAGATGCACACCGTCGACACTCGCTTTAACAGTCTCCATCAATTCATCGCGCAGTTCGCGCAAATGCTGTGCATGCGCAGCCTGGGCCGCACAAGCCAACGACACAGCCAGGCCAAAACCAACAATCAGATGCGTCGACAATGTGCCCGACCGAATTTCTCGCTCTTGGCCACCACCATGCAATACCGGCACAGGCTTGTGTTCGCGCTTTAAGAGCAGCGCACCCACACCCATTGGTCCACCAAGTTTGTGTCCACTAATGGTCATGGCATCGAGACCAGATTGCTTGAACGATATTGGCAGTGCGCCAATGACTTGCACAGCATCAGAATGCACAGGAATGTTGTGTGCGCCGGCAATCGCTACAACATCTTCAATCGGTTGAACACTGCCAACTTCGTTGTTGGCCCACATCACGGTAATGAGGGCAACCGAGTCGGGGTCACGCTCCACACTCGCCTGCAGGGCCGCAACATCGACGACACCTAACTCATCGACCGGCAACCACTCGACACTCGCGCCTTCAAAGTCCACGAGCCATTGCACAGGATCGAGCACAGCATGATGTTCAACCGCTGATGCCAAGATGCGCACTCGTCGCGCATCAGCTTTGTGTCGCGACCAGTAGAGACCTTTGACCGCCAAGTTGTCAGCCTCGGTGCCACCAGACGTAAAGACCACTTCGCTGGGCAGACAATCGAGCGCCGACGCCACCTGCTCACGCGCTACTTCAACAAGCTTGCGCGCCTGTCGTCCTGCCGCATGCAACGACGATGCATTGCCCGTTGCGCCGAGAGTCGCTGCCATGGCGGCAATAACTTCGGGGCGGACATCAGTGGTCGCGGCATGGTCGAGATACGTCATGAGGAGAATGAACTCTACTTTCGACCACGCACAGCGTCGATGAGCGCGGGCACAACTGTGCCAGCGTCACCAACAATGCCGTAGTCGGCAATATCAAAAATAGGTGCTTCAGCGTCAGTATTAATAGCAACAATTGTGCGTGATGACCTCATGCCGGCGACGTGCTGAATGGCACCGCTAATGCCAACAGCCACATACAGATCAGGGCTAATGGTCTTGCCTGTCTGACCAACTTGTTGGGCAGGTTCAATCCACCCAGCATCGGTTGCGGGTCGAGAGCCACTGACAGCTGCCCCGAGCACATCGGCGAGTTCGGTGACTTGTGCAAATCCTTGGTCGTCACCAACACCCCGCCCAGCAGCGACAACGATGGCCGCACTTTCAACCGCCGGCCGTGCACTCTTGGTTCGCGGCTGCGCTGACACCAACGCGACCCTTGCCGAAGCACCAACGACCGTCTGCACGTCAATGTCACCATCAAACGCCGCAACAACACCGGCACGCACAGTCGCCACCACAACCGAACCCGCCGCTGTGACTGAAGTCTTGATGGTGTCACCAAAAACAAGTTTCTCAAATGAGCGGTCGGCATTCATGCTCACTACCTGCGTCACGACACCAGCGGATAAACGCACCGCAACGCGACCAGCCACATCATTGCCATCAACGGTCGACGGCAACAGCAGACACGCAGCACCTGACTCCACCATGTACTGCGCCAACGCGTCGGCCGCTGCCTCAACTATCCAGCCGTCACTCGCGACCTGCACAGCCACAACATCGTGAGCGGCATCTTCAGCGGCCGCAACCGCCAGGGCATACGCCTCACGTGCGTGCCGCGTGGGTTGGCCATCTACGCACTCGAGCCATACAACAGTCTTCATGACCGCACCTCGCTCAACAGGCCGCGTCCATCCAAGAATTCCACGAGCGCCGAGACACTGTCGCCACCAGTATCAACAACCTTCGGTCCCGCCACACGAGTCGGCACATCGTCACTGCCCACAGCCACGGCGCGCGCACTCTCGATTGCCAATCCGAGATCTGCGAGCGTCAAGACTTCCACGACTTTTTTCTTCGCTGCCATGATGCCTTTGAAGTTGGGAAAACGTGGCGTATTGATGTGATCTGCAATCGACACCACTGCAGGCAGTGCCGCGTTCAACGTCACCGACTCATAATCACTCTCACGCGACACGATCACCCGGCCGTCTCCAAGCTCGACACTCAACGCGCGCGTTAGACCTGGCCAGCCCAGCATTTCTGCAACCATCGACGGCACGACGCCAGTCGCACCGTCCGTCGACGCAACACCTGTGAGCACCACATCTGGCGCCACGTGCCTAACAGCCGCGGCCAACACCTGCGCGGTACCAAAAACGTCCACTCCAGCGAGAGCTGAATCAGAGACCAACACCGCCGAATCGGCCCCCATCGAGAGGCCTCGGCGCAATGCCTCCTCGGCAACCGCCGGCCCCATCGAGATGAGCACTACTTCAGCCCCGAGCGTCTCCTGCCACACGAGTGCCTGCTCAATGGCATATTCATCAAGGTCATTGAGCACTCGGTCACACGCGTCACGATCGAGCCGCACATCGTCGGCCCTCAGCCGCTTGACTGCCCACGAATCAGGCACTTGCTTCACTAAAACGGCAACCCGCATGCCAACCTCTTCTATGAATTACCGAATTGTGGCAGTCCCCTCACCTCTGCGCACGGTTCATGACCTTCATCACGTGCCCGAAACGCACAATTTTGCAGACGATGACTAGGTTTGCCCGTTGGAAATTGGTCTACATGACACACGAGGAGTGACGTGAGCACGTCTACGTTGAGGTTTGCCTCCGTAAGCAATCGCCCCGACCCTCAGGGCGTCACTCTCGTCGATGGCGGCGTCAATGTCGCACTTTTTGCTGATCACGCCACGGCCGTTGATTTCTGTGTGCGCAATGCCGATGGTTCTGAAACTCGCTGGCGGCTTCCCGACAAAGCGCGCGGCGTGTGGCACGGCTTTGTGCCTGGCATCGAAGCTGGCACTCGCTACGGCTTTCGCGTGCATGGCGAATGGAATCCAGCCGACGGTCATCGCCACAACCCACACAAGTTCCTCATTGATCCGTATGCAAAGGCCATTGACGGCAACTGGGTGTTGCACGAAGCCGTATTTGGCTACAAGCACAATCCACAGACGCCGGAAGACGAATCCATTCCGGACACTCGCGACTCAGCGCCATTCATGCCGTGCAGCATCGTCGTCGCCGATGACTTCGACTGGTCGGGTGACACAAGGCCAGATCACCGCTGGCACCGCACGGTCATCTACGAAGCGCATGTCAAAGGCATGACCATGCAGCATCCCGCAGTGCCCAAGCACTTGCGCGGCACCTATGCCGGCCTCGCACACGACGCGATCATCGAACACCTCTTGAGCATCGGCGTCACCGCAATTGAACTTCTCCCCATTCATCACATTGGTCACGAAGAACACTTGGTTCGCCAAGGTAAGACCAATTATTGGGGCTACAACACCATGGGCTTCTTTGCCCCACATCACGCGTACTCAGCGAGCGGCCACTCCGGTCAGCAGGTCAATGAGTTCAAACAGATGGTCAAGACTTTCCACCAGGCTGGCATCGAAGTCATTCTCGATGTCGTCTACAACCACACCAGCGAAGGCGGCCCGCGCGGCCCGCTGATGCATTTCAAAGGCATCGACAACTCGACGTACTACCGCCTCGCCCCAGACCGCCAGCACTATTACGACACAACTGGCTGCAGCAACACTCTCAACACCTACAACCCGCAGACCATGCAGCTCGTCATGGACTCACTGCGTTACTGGGTCACTGAGATGCATGTCGATGGTTTTCGTTTCGACCTCGCACCAGCCATTGCTCGCATCAATCACGACGTCGACATCAACGGCCCACTCATGCAGGCCATTGCCCAAGATCCCGTCTTGCGTTCAGTCAAGCTCATTGCCGAACCATGGGATATCGGCCCCGGCGGTTATCAAGTCGGCAACTATCCACGCATTTGGTCTGAATGGAATGACCGCTATCGCGACTCAGTCCGCGACTTTTGGCGCGGTCGGGCACCTGGCGTCGGCGAACTCGCCGCCCGTCTCAGTGGCTCGGCCGACCTCTTCGTTGATGAGGATCGCCGTCCACGTGCATCAATCAACTTCATCACCGCTCACGACGGTTTCACGTTGCATGACTTACTTTCTTACGACACCAAACACAACGAAGCCAACGGCGAAGGCAATCGCGACGGCCACAACGACAACCGTTCCTGGAACCACGGCGTTGAAGGCGAAACCACCGACAAGGCCATCAACGCTTTGCGCCAACAACAACACCGCAATTTCCTCACCACTTTGCTGCTCTCCAGCGGCGTCCCCATGATCACCGCCGGCGACGAACATGGCCGCACTCAACAAGGCAACAACAACGCCTACTGCCAAGACGGACCTATCTCGTGGGTTGATTGGAATATCAAAGGCGACCGCGCCGACTTGCTCGACACCACTCGCACCCTGATGAAGCTGCGCGCCGAACACCCCGCTTTCCACAACCGCAACTATCGCTGGGGCACACCCACCGCAACAGGCGGACCCAAAGACCTTGCATGGTTTGCACCTGACGGGCAAGAACTCGATGACCACACCTGGGCGGACACCGAACAGCGAACACTCGGCATGTTCATTAACCAAAACACGCTAAATGGCGATGAATCTTCAAGCCATTCCTTCATGATCATCTTGCACGCTGGCGCCGAAGCTGTCGACTTCACCATGCCCGACGCCCAATGGGCACACCAGTGGCTTATCGACATCGACACCACTCAGCCGGGCGCCAAATCTCCATCGATTCGCGTCAAAGCTGGCGACACCATCAAAGTGTTTGCCCGCTC